>VBAU01000152.1:2810-10830 GCA_005883855.1 Bacteroidota bacterium | reverse complement strand
CAAAAGGGACCGCGAACCTGATCAAAAAAGATATTTTCAAAAACCTGATGTGGTACATGCTACCCGACAGCACGAAGCAATTTCCCCTAACAATCGAACGAGTTAAAAAAATTAAGGGATTGAATGAACAGGGAGTCATTCCTGAAGAACTGGAGGCTGTCGAACTCACCGCTTCGAGACCGAAAGAAGTCGAACCGGAATTTGTGGACGTCGTTGGGCAAATAAGCTTGCGTACTCTTGAAAAGGCAGACAAGAGAAGAATGCAACAACAGAGGCAACAAAGACAGCAAAAACAACCACAGCAGCAGCAGAAACCCCAACCTAAGCAACAAGGCAGACCACCACAAAAAGGCCCGCAACAGCAGCAACAACCGCAACAAAAGAAGCAGCAACCTCAGCAAAGGCCGCCCCAGAAGAGAAAGTAATTGAGGGTGAAACGTGAAAAGTGAAAGGAAGACATTTGTAATTCTTATTTAGCGTTTACCACCTTGTATATCTCATCCTGGATTTTTCCTCTTACACTCATTTCCGAAAGCTTGTCGTTATTGATTTGCGATTGTACGCGGTTTGACAAGAAAATGTAAATGATTTTAGACTTCGGATCAATCCAGACGCAGGTCCCGGTCCATCCGGTATGACCAAATGTTTCTGCAGAAACCGAAGCAGCGGGATAAGGTTGCTTTCTCGAGGCATTGTCTTTCTCAGGTTTGTCAAAGCCATAACCTCTCCTACTGATCGAACTGTGGTACGATGTAAACAGTTTTATTGTTTTTGGCTTGAGATAATGCTTGCCGTTGAAGGTGCCTTCGTTCAGCAACATTTGATAAAGTTTGAATAGATCGGCAGCATCAGAAAACAAACCAGCGTGGCCCGCCACCTGGCCAAGAACTGAGGCGCTGTAATCGTGAACATCTCCCCAGAGTAATTGCCACCGAAACAGCGTGTCAAATTCGGTCGGCACTATCTGATCCAATGAAAATCTTTCGCGCGGCCTGAAGCCAGTAGTCTTCATATCCATCGCTGCGTAAAACGTTTTCTGAACATATTGATTGAGGGGCATCTTGCTGACCGCTTCAACGACCTTACCAAGAAGAATAAAATCAAGATCACTGTAGACATACTTTCCTGGCTGACGGACAGGACTGCTCAACACCAGTTGAAACGCAGTGTCGAGCCAGTCATTTCTTAAATACATGTTCTCAGCTACGCGAACAGTAAATCCTGGTCGTTGGGTAGAAATGATTGATGGGTTTGGCAGATGCGTGATGGAATCCCTGACGTATTTATAAAAAAGCACATCTGGAATAAGTCCGGCCTGGTGTAGTAAAATGTCGCTGATCTTAAGCTTTGCTTTATCTGTACCTCGTGTTGCAGGGATGTAATCGCCGAGTGTACCATTCAACTTAACTTTTCCCTGCTCATACAATTTCATGATTGAAACGGTGGTTGCTGAAATCTTGGTCACAGAGGCGAGATCAAAAATGCTTTCCGCTTTCATTCGCTGCGATGAAGGATTAAATTGATAGTGTCCGTAGGGCTTTTGATAAAGGATTTTCCCATCTTTTGCAGCTAATACAACGCCACCCGTAAAAGCGCCCTTATCGATGGCATCATTGACAATTGAGTCGACTCTATAGAAATTGTTCGATGAAAGGTTTGGTTGGGGAACAAAAGCTGAATATCCGTACTTAAACTGATCTATGGACACTGGTAGATGGCCCTTTGAAGTTATATCGCCGTTATACAGGTCTACTGCAGTGTATTGGGTGATGTCGTCATCCTGGTAACACGCAACGAGATGGGACGCGGTGAAAAAATTTTTGATTGCAAGGACATTTCCAAACACAAAATTTTTGGTATTGAACTGCTGAAGTTGGTTGAAAAGGTCAATGGCCGAAGGTGTTATTCCATAGTTGTTGGCCGGACGTAAACTGTAACCACTTACACTCACCACAACTTCATCATAATTTCCTGATCGAATTTTTTCTATAATTGATTGAGCCTTTCCCGCGTTGTCGGCGTATGAAAAAGAAAAAGATTCCGCATTTCTTCTCGACTGCAAAGCTTTTCCGAATGGCGCCGGGGACAATGATCCTATGGCTACGTATGCAATTTTGGGGGTGGCGAGGTATTTTGTGATCTTGTTTTTCACAAGTGTCATCGTTTGTCGCGCTACCCTGTACCTGATCTCATCCGTTTTTGCATTGAGATCTCTCAAAAGATTTGTAGTATCGACGGGTTTCCACCTGCTTATTGTCAATTTCTTCCCACGTCAATTTTTTGTCGTCAATTGCTTTCTTAGTGGCCGCAATGGCGTCGGGTACACTTTCAGGCAAACAAAGTATGTCGTTGCCTGCTATTAACGCTTCCGCGGCTGCTTCTCCACCGGGCCAGTACTTCGCCACTCCTTTCATTTCCAAAGCGTCGGTAAACGTTAAACCATTGTATCCAAGCCTTGTCTTTAAAAGACCGGTGACGTTGTTTTTTGAAAGTGAGGTTGCCATGTTGACGGTGCTGTCAATGGCTGGTATATATAAATGAGCGATCATGACGCTGCCTACTCCTGCATTAAATAAAGCTTCAAATGGTTTTAGCTCTAAGGAGTCGAGTTGGCCGATTGATTTGTTGATCACGGGCAGATCGAGATGTGAATCCACGTCAACATCGCCATGGCCGGGGAAGTGTTTTGCGCATGCCATAATGCCAACATCCTGCATTCCCTTCATGTAAGCGAGCCCGAATTGCGTCACCTTGTTTTTGTCTTCACCGAATGAACGATAGCCAATGACGGGATTGTTTGGATTATTGTTGATGTCCACAACCGGCGCAAAATTTACCTGCACACCAATTCGCTTACATTGCTCGCCGACCACCTTTCCCATTTCATAAATGAGTGACGCATCGCTCAAAGCTCCTAACGTTAGCTGATAGGGCAATTTATTTACACTGTCTAATCGCATGCCCAACCCCCATTCTGCGTCAATAGTTACCAGCAAAGGAGTCTTGGTGATGCTCTGATAGTAATTTGTGGCATTCGCTTGTCGAACAGGACCGCCCTGGAAAAAACATAAACTTCCAATCTGGTAGTTTCTGATAAGATCAGCGGTTTTTGAAATACCGGTATCATTGGGCAATGCCCGTACGAGTATCAGCTGTGAAATTTTTTCATCATTATTCAGCGATGCAAAGACGCTGTCAACCCAAGCTGTTTGCGAAAGATTGGATTGGTATTGTGCAAAGGATACGACTTCAATAATCGAGACAAACAAAGAGCAAATAATTTTCTTCATACCGTGAACTTGAAGTTCGCAATTTAGCATAATTCAGCTAGTGCATGTATACAAGATTGGTAAAGCGCGATGTTATATTTTTTTCCAGATCTGGTGAGGAAAACCATTCCATGGGGATGCGCTCAAATGGCTATTTTTGGGAAAGGAGAAACTGACAGTGCCTGACAAAATTTTATTACTTCCGGATAACATCGCCAACCAGATCGCGGCAGGTGAAGTGATTCAACGACCGGCGAGTGCCGTAAAGGAACTTTTGGAAAATGCTGTGGACGCGGGTGCCACCGAAATAAAACTTATCCTGCAGGAAGCCGGCAAGGCCCTCGTTCAGGTGATTGACAATGGCTGTGGCATGAGCGAGACGGATGCAAGAATGAGTTTTGAACGTCATGCGACATCAAAAATTCAAACCATCGAAGATCTTTTTCATATTCGTACGATGGGATTCCGCGGTGAAGCCCTGGCTTCTATTGCTGCCGTGGCGCAGGTGGAATTAAAAACGAAGCGGTCTGAAGATGAAACAGGCACCTACCTTGAAATTGAAAACAGCTTCGTCAACAGACAGGAGCTTATTGCCGTAGCAAATGGAACCAGCATCGCTATGAAGAATTTGTTTTTCAATGTTCCTGCCAGAAGAAATTTTCTAAAAAGCAACGCCGCCGAGATGCGCCATGTGGTAGATGAGTTTACAAGGGTGGCGCTCGCCTTTCCGCAGGTTTTTTTCTCCTTCATCGCAAGTGGACAACAGATTTTTCATCTTGAGGCCGCCAGCTTAAAGCAGCGAATTCTTCAACTGCTGGGCAATGCATACAATGCCAAATTGGTTCCGGTTAATGAGGAAACAGATTACATGAACATCTCTGGCTTTGTTGGAAAGCCAGACACAGCAAAGAAGACAAGGGGAGACCAGTATTTTTTTGTCAACAACCGTTTCATTCGAAGTGCATATCTCAATCACGCCGTGATGAGCGCCTACCAGGAAATGATCTCTGTGGATAGTTTCCCGATGTATGCGCTATTTATCGATCTTGAGCCGACACAGGTGGATGTAAATGTGCATCCAACCAAGCAGGAGATAAAGTTTGAGGACGAAAAGATTGTGTATGCTTTTGTGCATGCGGCGATCAAACACGCCCTTGCCCAATTTAGCATTACTCCGGCGCTGGATTTTGACCTGGATTCATCCATACAACAACTTCCTTCGATTCAGCAACCGTTTAATGACGAAAGACAGGCGGCTGCGACCTCTACTTCCATTTTCAGAGGATTTACTGAAAAGCACCAGGCGCATTTGATTGACCCGGATAAAAAGGCGGAGATAAGTAATTGGAAAGATTTTTTTGAGAGTCGACAGTCGGCGCCCGATAGCTATCGGGAAAGCAGTATGCAAGCGGAAGCAGTAGTTCAGAAGTCAGAGGTCGGAGGCCAGGGGTCGGAAGTCGCTACTCCGGAGTCTATTGAACGGAAGTCAGCAGGGGCACTTATCACACACTCGTCACTCATTACCCTCACTCAACTCCACAGTCAATTTATTCTTGCCGAAACGGAAAGCGGTTTCATTCTCATCAATCAACAGGCTGCGCATGAAAGAGTATTGTATGAAAAGTTATCTGGGGCATTGAACGGCATGGCGATTGCGACTCAACGCAGCATCTTTCCGATCACATTTGAATTAACGCCGGCGGATTCGGTTTTATTGGAAGAGTTGATGAATGATCTGCGGCAGCTTGGATATATAGTTGAACCTTTTGGTAAGGACACATTTATTATCCAGGGCACGCCGGCAGATTTGGAACAAGGCAATGAAAAAATGGTGATCGAAATGTTGTTGGAACAGTACAAGCATTTTTCTGCCGAGCTCAAGTTTTCAAAAAGGGAAAAGGTGATTCGATCACTCGCAAGGCAGCAAGCGATCAAGGCCGGTCAGCAATTGACAGAAAAAGAAATGGAGGCTTTGGTGGCAGATCTTTTCCATTGTGCCCAAAGCAACAGCTCGCCAGATGGAAAGCCGATTTATTTTGAGTTCAAGTTGGAGCAGCTGCAGAAAATGTTTGGAAGGTGATGAGAAGAAATAGGCAATAAGCAATTGGCAATTTGCAATTTGCAATCGGCGACCCGGGGATAAAAGGGGCCATTTGTGTCAGTATTTGTTTCTTAATCCCTCAACGAACTTTTCAACCGCTCTTCTTACGGCTGTTGCTGAGGAGTTGTGGTTATTTACAAGAATTGAAAAGATCAGCAGCTTATTCTTCTTTGTGTATAGAAATCCGCTAAGCGAGACTACACCGGAAAGAGTTCCCGTTTTGGCGAAGATGTATCCATTCTCTGGCTTATAGTAATTGCTCAACGTGCCCTCATTGCCAGTCGGTAAAATATTTTTTATTCGATCCATCCCGAATTCATTCTTCATTTTATTAAGAATGAAAATAAAATCCTGAGGTGAAAACAAATTGTACCGACTCAAGGCTCAGTCCGGAACCGTCCACCCACCTGGGTCTTTGAGGCAAATCCTTGAAATCGGTTTTGAGTAGTGTGTCAATGATTTTTTCATCATTCATTACTCCGAGCAACTGATTACTTACCATGAGCAAACTTTGCTCAGCAAAGAAATTATCACTGCGATGCATCATGGGTTTGAGGAGCGAGTCGGTGGGCTGGGAGTGAATGAAGTTGAAATGAAGGCGGGAATTGGTGAATATCTTCTGGGCCGCTTTGGGCGATAACAAACCAATTGGGTTATGTATAGAATCGGATAGCAGTTCCACGGAGGCCTTTATTCCATGTGTGACAAATGGTACATCCTGCTCTTTTTTCTTTTCAATGCTCTCCCGCATTTCATAAATATTCTCTGAAACATTTCTGACTACTGAAAACGTCTTACTCCGGGCTGTATCAAAATTCACTTGCCAATTAACTTCGGGTATTGAATAAATAATGGCTGGATCGTTATTCTCTTTCTCCTGTACCCATTTGATCACATTGCCGTAGATAGGCATCGGACTTCGTTCGGCCATGTAAGCTTCATTGTAGTCATTCCACGACCAGCCCGAGCCTAAAGCTTCTTCTTGCCACCGATTGTCCGTTGTATAAATTTTCTTCTTTGTCCTCGTTAGGTAATCAACAACTGGCTGATTTTTGAAGTAGGGGTGGAGCAATGTCGGGTCTGCGGTCGGCAAAATGAAAAGCGCTGTATCATTCTCTGTACTAATTGTTCCTGACAAACTATCTCCCAAATACTTCATTGCAGCATAGCAAGTCGGAATTTTTGTATTGCTGGCAGGAACAAAATAATGGTCACCCTGGTAGTTGTACCAATATTTATTTGTCGCTGGTTCGTAAACGCTAATGCCGACGTGAGCGGTGGTGAGTGAAGAATCCTTAAGGATTAATTGTGTAGCGGATTTCGAAATTTTGTTTTGAATTGCGCAGGAGGTGAAAATGGAAAATGTCAAATGCAAAACGCACACGAGACGCAGATACCTTTTCATTGTTCATTTTGCATTTATAATTCAATAATCCTTTTATCGGTTGCGCTTTGCAGTGCAGCTTCAATAATTCGAATGGTCTTGATTCCGTCGGCGGCGGGAACCGGATTAGCAGCTTGTCCCGTCAATGCCGTATAAACATCGTCGTAGTAGCCCATGTAATTCCCTGGCAAAGAAGTAAGATGACTTCTAACAACTTCACCGTTGATTTCTGTATGCAACAGGCCATCCGGTTGAGCAGGAGGGGGGCACCAGCTCACCACGGTAGGTGTAGCTCCCGCGTTTAATTGTGTTTCCTGCAGATCAGAACGCTGCTGAAGAAAACTTCCCTTCATGCCGTGCAGTGTGTATGCAGGGATAGTCTCGCGAGCAACACAGGTTGCCTTCAACCTTACCCGCATCTTTGGATAGTAGAAAAGTATTTCAAAATAATCTTTGGCCTTTACCTCATCACGCATTTTCCAAACATCTGCAAACAAGGATTCCGGCCATCCAAATAATTGCAGCGCCTGGTCCACAAGATGTGGACTCAGGTCGTAAATGAGCCCCGCACCAGGAAGATCACCTTCCTTGTGTGGCTTGCCGGCCGGAATGGGGCGGTATCGATCATACCGGATCTCCACTTCTCTTAAATCACCCAGCAATTTTTTTTGAAGCACGTTTTTCACTGCTGCGTAGTCACCATCGTACCTCCGGTTCTGGTAAATACTTAAGAATAGATTTTTGCTCCTGGCCAGCTCCGCTATTTCTTCGGCTTCTTTTACAGTCACAGTAAAAGGCTTCTCTACGACAATGTTTTTTCCTGCCTCCAATGCGGCGTTTGCGTTTTGAAAATGCAGATGTGTGGGTGTGTTGATGATAATAAGTTGCAACGAATCATCGGCGATCATTTCATCAATGGAACGGTAGAGCTTTGATCCGGGATACCTTGCCCTTGAATCGCTGTTGTGTCTTTCAACAATGGCGGCCAGCTCATAAGCAGGATGGTTGTCGATAAACGGCGCGTGGAATAATCTTCCGCTCATGCCGTAGGAGCAGATGCCTGTCCGAATAATGGATCCTTCTTTGAGCATTGAACATTGAATATTAGCATGAGCATTTTCACCCACCCCTGTCGGTCACTCAAATTGTATCACACCATGCGGCCCCTCCAGGGAGGGGATGAACAACCTTCGTCACCGGGCCTACCCTCGCTCCTGGGCTCTCAACCATCGTTCCGGAATTTCATTGCTACTTGCCAGCAAATAA
>VBAU01000152.1:0-2798 GCA_005883855.1 Bacteroidota bacterium | reverse complement strand
TGGGCAATTGCATCCACCACCTGCCGGTCTTCTTGCTTTGTAAGAAAGTTGTTTCCACTTCCGCAAAGGCAATGTGATATTCATTAAAGGAATCTCGTTGATCCAGTTCCACTTCACGTTTCCCGCGGCTTCTTCCATCAAGCAGGTACCAGATCATGTGTGAAATTTGTTTAGCAGTCAGGTCGTCTTTGTCGTGAGCAGGATTATAACCATATATACCGATGCTATTCACATTTGGACTCATGCCCGCATAGCGCATCAGCACGCACGCTTCTTCGCCGTTCAATCCATTTGGTGAAACCGAATTGGACGGCGCATACGTGTGAGCAATGGCGGAGATATCAAAACTAAACAAGCTGCTGTTCCGAATCACCGGTTCCATCTCGTCAATATTTTCTTTCACACTTCCCACGCGGTAACAATCAAAACGCAACTTGTCCATCGTCTCCAGCATTCGGGGGTGCACATAATAACTTTGAAACGCAATGTGATTGTAATGCCTGACGTAATTGGGTTCCGAGGTGAGCATTTCCATCAAAAAACTTTCCTGGCGAAAAGGCGAGTCGATGTTGAGATCAATCAATGCGTCTACACATGAAGCTTCGATAGTTTTTCCAATGTCCACATAAGCGCCATATTGCGGCAGCGTAAGATCGTGCGAGCCTCCCAGAATAATCACCGTCTTGCCATCGTTGATTAATTCATGTACCACCGTGCGCAAAGCAGCGTATGAATCAGTGTAAAGTGAACCTTCTCTTATGTTTCCCAGGTCCGCGATTTTTACATCGCTGTGCCAATAGTATAATGAGTAAAGTTGGCGGCGTATCAAATCCGGGGCATCACTATGACCATGGATCAAACCGCTTCCTCGTTGTTCCCCGCAGCCCACGATAGCTACCTGCACATCATCCAGGTCAGGAAACTCTTCCATGGCGGCACCGGCCGCGATTTGGTAGACCGAAATCATTGTACCGACCTGGCCCTCTTTGTAGCCTTCGTTATGGGAAATGTCAGCAAGATTGACGGGTGATAAAAAATCTGAAATGTTGAGGTAATCAGACATGCTGCAATATAAGAAGAACCATCATTGATAAGATTGGGCGCACGGCCCTGAGGATAAATATTTATCGTCGACAGCACAATTCTATAAATCCCCGAAATGATCGTTCTGGCTTATTTTTGTCTCCTTATGGATCAATTGATAGAGCAAATAGAGCAATATAAAAAAGAGATCAACCAATTCACGAACGGAGACGTAAAGGCTGTGGAAAATTTCCGTATCAAATGGCTCGGCACAAAAGGTGTTGTAAAGAATTTGATGGGTGAGATGAGAAATGTGCCTGTTGACCGAAAAAAGGAATTTGGACAAATCCTCAATGACTTTAAAATCCTGGTCGAAAATAAGTTTGAGGAATTAAAAAAAGCAACCAGCGATCAGCAACCAAAAACAAGTGCGCGGATCGATCTCTCTCTGCCGGGAGATGCATTGCCTCTTGGATCAAGACACCCGGTGAGTTTGATGAGGAACCGCATCGTTTCTATATTTCAACGACTCGGCTTTGCGCTGGCTGAAGGCCCCGAAATTGAAGACGACTGGCACAATTTCACCGCGCTTAATATGCCGGAATTCCATCCTGCGCGTGATATGCAGGACACGTTTTATGTACAACAAAATCCCGACTGGCTTCTTCGCACCCACACGAGTAACGTTCAAATACGTGAAATGGAAAAGGGAAAACTCCCAATCCGCGGCATCTACCCGGGTCGGGTATATCGAAATGAAACGGTAAGTGCGAGAAGTCATTGTTTCTTTCACCAGGTGGAAGGTTTGTACATAGATGAAAATGTTTCTTTCGCCGACTTGAAACAGACCCTTTATTTCTTTGTAAAAGAAATGTATGGTACGGATGTAAAGGTTCGGTTTCGTCCGTCCTTTTTCCCATTTACCGAGCCCAGCGCCGAAATGGATATTAGCTGCACGCTTTGCAAGGGTGCGGGTTGCAGTGTCTGCAAACACACAGGCTGGCTTGAGATTCTCGGTTGCGGCATGGTTCATCCGAATGTACTGCAAAACTGCTCCATTGATCCCAACAAATACACAGGTTTCGCATTTGGGATGGGCATCGAACGCCCGGCACTGCTCAAATACGGAATCAATGACATTCGCCTCTTCAGTGAAAATGATGTAAGATTTTTACGGCAGTTTACGAGTGCGATCTAGTGTCGGTTTCCAGTCACCGGTTATCTGGTCTTTGGTTTACTTCGTAGTAAAGTAAGAATGCCTGCCACGATAAACAAAATCACGGCTATATAATACGACGCAGTGCCATCTACTGTTATTTTCATGGCTCCACTAACGTCAAGATCAGATGAATTAAGGGACCTGTCTGACTTTGCTTTGGATCTAAGATCGATCAGCATTGCAACCAGGGACGCAGCAGCTAAAAGCCCAATGTAGAAATTGATGTTCGATTTCCGGGCAACCGCTAAAAGGGCCACTATGAATCCAATTACGCCGAGAGCCAGCGCGGCTATTGCAAAAACATTTGGCTCGTGGCTTTTAGTGTACTCTCCTTTGTCCCTTGTTTCCGTGTCGCCGCTATCTCCAAACATATTTTTTGTCACTAGCTCCTTCCAATCGCTGCCCATTGCAATGCCTACTCCCGTATTATTTGCGAGCGCTGTGCCATTGCACCTGACTTCGGCAAATGGCAGAAGAAACAGCAAAATAGCAACGAGGAAGGCGACCGCGGAGGGCATCTTACTTTCAAACATTCCTGTTGTTGTGGGCGTAGTCG
>VBAU01000151.1 GCA_005883855.1 Bacteroidota bacterium | reverse complement strand
AATGTTTTTAGAAATTTGAGGAATCTTGATTTTGTTAGCTGTTCCTGATGCGATTAGAATTTGTCGGCTTCGATAATTTGTATGGACATCCTTCGATGACACAACAACGTGAAAAAAATTTCCTTGTTTCTCAACAGAAATGACGTTTATGTTTTGCAGAACAGGTAATTGATGTGAAGAGGAATATTCTTCAAATGAAGAAACCAGTTCAGTCGTGGTGGCAAAAGCGTCCGCAGTGCTGTCGTCGCTCCAATCCTGGCCTGGTAACACATTCAGCTTATTGGTTGAGTTCGTTCGAAAAGAATCCCATCGCTGCGATAGCCAGGATTCACCGATTCGCCCGCGCTCGAACACAATATGGTTGATGCCATATTTTTTTAGATGATAGCTTGCAGCTAATCCTGCGAACCCGGCTCCAACAATGATCACGTCAAACACTTGTTCGTCCATAACGACAACTCGAAAAATAAAAATACAAAACTGTTTAAAGTGAATGCTAAAAAGGCTATTGCAAAACCAGGACTTTTTTGAAATGAGCGGGGTAGTAACGTATGTGCACGATATCTCCTTTGTGAAAGGTTTTTTCCCTGCCCAGAATAGTCTCCACCCAGTGACTCACGGTTTTCCCGTTTATTCTTAAACGAGCTTGCAGGGTACATTGAACGTAATCAGAGAATGGACACGCCCGCTCCTGTATTTCCAGTATCCTGGTGCGAATGCCGATTCCTTTTTGTGTAAGAAAGTCTTGCCACCTGAGCTGGCGACGGGCCTGCCTCTTTTTATATTGATTGAGTAATATGGTACAACACTTTCTAAGCATGACTAAAACTGATCTACAAATATTACGTTCCCAATTTGGTCGAAAGCAAGTCTAACAGGGTCAACCGACATTTTTAATTAGTGAACGGCGTAAATCATAAAATGAGTCGTAATAAATCATAATATGGTAACACCAAAAGGGATCTTAATCTCACAGCCGGGCCGACCTCCCCGGCACTCCTTCTCTTCAACATTTGGTAAATTTATGTAGGTAAAATAATGTGTTATGGCAAGTGCAAGACATTTAATCAAGGTTGATGAGCAAATAAACCCTGTTCACTATTCAAAGAGGGCCGAGCCGGGACTAAAAATCGGTGAAGAGTATTACGTTTGCTTCGGTAATAATATCGTCTATCCGTGTACTCTCAACGAAATAATCGAGGGCCCTCCCAAAAGAATTGTGATAAGCAAATACGACAATGGTGCGTTTTTCGGCCGCCACGTTTTGTTCAGTAATGAAATTGGTCAAACTCCGGAAGAGGCTGTCATAAACAGCGTTAGTTTTTGAAGGAGGGAAACCTGACCAATGTTGACTTGTAAAGTTAATGGGCGGAATTAATTACAGGGAAGTAAACATTCACTTCCGGATGCATTGTATAGAGGCGGTATTGTTGGCCATCGTTTACAATGATCGGACTCGATTTATCATTCTGCACAATAGGGTTGCCACGATACTTCTTCCAATGGATCAAATCCTTTGATACAGCTACATCGGACGACCATTCGTGCCAGTCTTTAAATGCGGACGCATGGTAATACCCGTAATAAGATCCTTTGTACTTGATCACCTGGTCCATGGCTACAGCATATTGATCATATTTTTCCGGACCCATACGCAGAACCGGTTCATCTTGCACATTGGTCCAGACTTTTAGATCATTTGATCTTGCGAGCCAAATACCAAGATCATCCCTTTCATAAAAGAGATACCAGGTATCGCCTACCTTTATCGCAGTTGGAGTGCCATATGGTCCCTTTACAATTGGATCGCCACTAGTAAGGCGAATATCAAGATTGCCTTGCTCTTTCCAGTAGAGGCGGTCTGTTGAGGTCAGCAGGTGGGCCGTATCGCCTGTTCCTTCTGCAAACATGTAGTACGTTAGCCCTGATTTTATCACGCACATGTCTTCGACCCAACTGGAAGTGTGGATTGGGTTGCCCTCATATCGTTTCCACTCAATGCCATCGCGCGAAGTAGCATAGCCCAAATATTTTGTGCTATCGATGTGAGTATAGCCTGTATACCAAAGATACCACTGCCTATTCTCACGAAGTATCCAACCCCTCTCGCGAATCTCGCTATCCCATGTAGAACTATGTGTTGCTGCGAAGACAGGATTGTCTTTGTAAGGAGTAAAATGAACTAATTCATCTGGGAATTCTTCTTGCTGCACGTCCGTCATTTTCCCGGAGGATCCGAACAGGATAATACCCAACCATAAAAGAGAGACGATTATTCTTGGCATAGCCACGATTGCGCCAGTAAAGTTAAACAAGTTGCTTTAGCCAGGCATGGCCACAGCTATTCAAAAAAGAGAACGCTGTTATTTGGGAAAATTGATGACACAAATTTTGATAATCAGCTTTCGTCCATAAAAATTTGGCAGACATATATAATAAGCACTAAATTTATTGCTCCTTACCCCTTGCAGCGATTTCCCCAATCCCTCTATTTGTTAACTTTTAAAATTAAATCCCATGAATCAGAACAGATTTATCAGTTTGCTTTTTTGTACAGCGATGGTGTTTTTTTTAATCTCCTGCGGCGGGGGTGGGAGTGAAGAAAAATCGACTACTGACACTACTACCGCAACGACAGATACCACAACTGCGACCAACACCACGACGCAACCGCCGGCAAGCGCCATTAGTACGACACCGCAAGACATGATGGTGGCGATGCATAAAGTAAAAGATTTTGCCAAATGGAAGGCTTCTTACGATGCACATGACTCAGCGAGAACAGCAGGTGGTGTTCATAGTTACGTAGTCGGACGTGGCGCAATGGACACCAGTATGGTGATTGTGGCCGTAAAGGTGGATGACATGCAAAAAGCAAAAGCCTTTGCTAACAGCCCCAGCCTAAAAAAGGCTATGCAGCAGGGCGGTGTGATCGGTGCACCAACGATTAAATTCATGACGATGGTATTCCAGGACACTGGTACCATCAGTACTGATCTCCGCGTAAGGACTAACATCACTGTGAAAGACTGGGATAAATGGCAAAAAGCCTTTGACAGTACGCGTCAGCTAAATGAAGACAATGGTCTGAAGCTAAGAGCCTACGGGCATGAGGCGGCCGATAACCATAAAGTAACAATTGTGTCGGCGCTAACAGATACTGCCAAAGCACGCGCCTACTTTAGTTCAGACTTACTGAAAAAAAGACGAATGGCAAGTGGCGTTGTGGGCGAGCCACAGCGTTTCATGTATCATGTAGTACAGAGGTACTAAGCCAATGAATGATTCAACTGACCAGAGATGAAGTAACCCTTCATCTTTTTTTTTGAACAGGTGTCCTAATCAACAATAATAGTATTTACCTATCAAGAGATCTCAGATTTCAAAACAACACAATAACTTAGTTTGATCCTTTCGGCATAAAATAAATCTCCTCATGGTGCAAAAATTGAATTGGGATTCTATTCCAACGGAAGAAGTAAATCCGTCCATGTTTCGTAAGATCGTGTATGGCGAAAAACTGATGATTGCCAAAATGAAATTCAAAGATGGATTTGTTGTGCCGCTGCATCACCATTTTCATGAACAAGTGACCCATGTGCTATCAGGACAAATACGCTTTTGGTTTGGAGAAAACAAAGAGCAGGTAATGGATCTTTACCCGGGTGATATTATTGTCATCCCACCCGATCTTCCACACGAAGCGCTCATGATCGGTGAAGTGGAAGAAATAGATACGTGGTCGCCTCCGCGGCAGGATTGGTTGGATAAGACGGATGATTATTTAAGAAAGTAGGTCTAGAAATCCGCATTTCGAATATCGAAATCCGAAATGAGTTGAGGTTTGCATTTTATTTTGAATTTCGGTATTCGAATTTCGAAATTTATCACGCATGGACTTAGGGCTAAAAAACAAAACTGCATTCATAGCGGCCTCTAGTCAGGGGCTCGGTAAAGCTGTTGCCATTGAATTGGCGCAGGAAGCCGCGAATGTCATTATCAATGGGCGTCATAAAGAAAATCTCGAGCGTACAAAATCTGAGATTGAAGCCAAGACAAATAAAAAAGTGATTGCCTTGAGTGGAGATTTGTCTGTTCCTGAACAACGCGAACAAATAATCGCGAGTGCCTTACAAGCTCATAACGGTATCGATATTTTGGTCACCAACTCAGGCGGACCTCCTGCTGGAAAATTCGAAGGTTTTAAGCAAGAAGATTGGGATAAGGCCTACCATCAACTTCTGACTAGCACAGTTGGTTTGGTAAATGGTTTTTTGCCTGGCATGAAACAAAGGAAATGGGGGCGAATCATTGCAATAACGTCCATGGCAGTAAAACAACCGATAAACAATCTGGTGCTGTCAAACTCTGTTCGTGCGTCTGTGGTTGGTTTGATAAAAACACTTTCAAACGAATTGGCACAGTACAATATCACCGTAAATAATGTGATGCCTGGCTATACAGAAACCGAAAGGCTAAAGGAACTAATTGAAACAACTCCTTCATTTGCCTCCGCAAAATCCGAAATACCGATGGGACGGTTTGGAAAACCTGAAGAATTTGCTGCCGCCGTTGCATTCCTGGCTAGTGAAAGAGCCAGCTTCATCACTGGGGTCTCACTAGCCGTTGATGGAGGCTGGATGAAAGGATTGCTCTAATGTTTTTCTTTTTTGCACTAATCCGGGCAGGAATTTTACCAACTATTTGTCTGCGTTTGTTGCAAATTGCTTGTCTGCAAAATCTAAATACTGTTGCCAGTCATAGGATGTGAAGTCGTGTTTGCCTGTGCGGAGGTGATATCTTATCGTTTCACCAATGGGATGATCGACCGTAGGCATCTCGTTAACGCCAAGACCCTTTTTCCCGAACAGCGCGTACACAGGTTCCGCATTTTTTGCGCTGAGAAATTCCCCTCTGGGATCCGCCCACAGATCCTCTGAAGCACTTGCAACATATAACGGCCTCGGCGCCATTAACGCGAGTAGGATATGTTGATCTACCGGCAATAACTCAGGGTGGTTGTTATACGTTTTGTACGCCGCCACAAACCAATGAGGAAACGAAGTGTTTATTCTTTCAATCGTCTCACCGAACCAACGCTTTGATAGGGCAGCTCCACCCTCGCCGGAGCTATTGGAAACAACGATAGCAAAACGTTGGTCATTCGCCGCTGCCCACAAACATGCCTTACCAAGCCTTGAGTGTCCGGTGATGATAACCTTCTTTGCGTCAACGGCAGCATCTGTTTCAAGATAGTCCATGATTCGACTTAGCCCCCACGCCCATGCACAAATCGCTGCCCATTCATTTTCATTAATGGATAATTCCTTTTTCATGGTTGTCCTCACACCGGATTTCCAGCCATCAGGGTTGTCCGGTTCCAGGTCGCCGTAATAAGCGGTGGCCAAGCCATAACCCCGTCGAATAATTTCTTCAACAGCCCACTTGCTTGCATCCTTGCCGCGTGAAGCTTCTGTTGCTTTGTTGTTCGCCGTTCCCAATTTCTCGTCACTCATTACCCACTTTGGCGAAATCCGAATACCACTATCTTCATTGATAGTTTGATTCCCATAGAAGTTCAACCCAACAAAAACAGGAACGGATTTTTTTGCAGACTTCGGCAAATACAATAATAAATCCATAGACGGTGCAGACTCATCTTTGTTAAAAAAAATGGTAACCTGTTTGCGTATTGCGGTGCCTGCTAAAGCATTTGAATCAACTGAAAAAACTTGAAACCTCATGGTTTTTGGTTTGCCGGGCATTCTTCCATAAACATTGTCTGCAAATAATTTGAGCATCAATGGACGCTGCGTTTGCAACCATTGTTTTGAATTTGTGATTCGCTTGCCATCAGCTCGCAATAAGGGGTCGGGTAACACGTACGGAGGCACTTTTGTTTCGTCCTGGTTAATGACAATTTCTTGTTCAGATGATTGCATACAAACTGAGATAAAAAGGAAAACACAAATGGAATGTCGAAACCACTTCATTTTCGGTTTCATAAACAACTTTCGGTTTAGGGAATTATCGCGATTACTACTCTGAAAATACGAAACATTTATTCGACAAGGAAAATGTTGGCAGCCGAAATCTCGGAGGGAAAAAAGGCAATTTCAATCGTTAGGTTCCACAACCCCTC
>VBAU01000585.1:1263-2026 GCA_005883855.1 Bacteroidota bacterium | reverse complement strand
CTCTCAGGAACTGTGATCCCAGAAACCCCTCCTAACAAAGGAAAGGAGCAAAAGCCGGAAGCACCAAGCATAACAATGCTACTAGTGCTACTCAGCGAAGTAATAAGCGACATCAGCAGCGTCAAGACCACCACAGGACCCAACTCGACGCACATAGCGAATGCCAAAGCCTCCCTTGAAAAAGCTAAGACCATCGCACAGAACTTACAAAAAGAAGAAGAAGACGAAAAGCAACAAACAATGGAACTAATGTCAAAAGACATAAAGGACATCAAGAAACTGCTAGCAAAACCAACATTCGCACAAATAGTAGCGACAGAACCTCCAACAAACCCTCCAGAAACACCCTCCAGCCAACGTAAAGCGAACACAGCGAACACAGCGAACGACAAAAGGAAGAAACAGCAGCGCGAGAAACTCACGATCACCATAACAGCAGCAACAGCACCAGACACCACCAAAAACCAATTGAAATCGATGCACGCCAAAGACATAATTCATAAGTGCCAGAGCGCAATCACAGAATGCTTCAAAGAAGGGCACGTCCCCAGAATCCATGGCATCAACAAACTCTCAAATGATGAATACAGACTCCACTGCGAGTCGAAAGAAGACCCCCAATTACTCAGCAAAATAGACTGGAGTTCGGTATTCAATGGAGCCAGAACCAAGAAACGCAAGTACAGACTAGTAATACACAGAGTCCCCAAAAAGGACCTAGACCCAACCATTACAGAAGACGAGGTCATACTAAGAGACGAAA
>VBAU01000585.1:0-1242 GCA_005883855.1 Bacteroidota bacterium | reverse complement strand
GAAAACATCAGCAGAAACCTACAAGTGGTACAAGTGACCCCACTCAGACGTACTCAAAAATATCTCAACAAAATCGCAGCACATCACTCAGTCGTCATATTCACACACAGCGCAGAGGAAGCAGACGAGTGCCTAAAACGAGGTATGTCTATTAAAGGAAGATTCTACTATCCAGAAAAGTACACACCTGAACTCAACATCACACAATGTTACAAATGCTACAAATTCGGACACCTGGCGAAGCACTGCAAAAACAGACAGAAATGCGGGAACTGCGGAAAGGAAGACCACGACACAACAAACTGCACCAACAACACCAAATGCACAGGATGTGGGGACTCACACCCAGCATGGCACATCGAATGCAGCAAACGCGACGAAGAAGGAAACAGATTAAAAGCGATGAAACGAGTCGCAACAGACTACTACGAATGACCGAAAACAACAGCGTCAACACTATCGCAATCTTACAATACAATCTCCACAAAAACCTATCAAGAACACATAGCATCCTAAGCGACCCCAGCTCATCAAGATTCACACTGCTAATCATACAGGAACAACACTGGTCAAAACACACAGAATCAGCACCAATTCACGGATCCTGGACCCTCACCGAATCACAATCATACCCGAACCGCAACCCCCGAACCACAATATACATAAACAACCGCATCTTCGACACATCAGCTTTCCGAATCATCACCTTCCCCTTCCCCGACGTCACAGCCGTAGCAATCAACACCACAAACGAATCCAAACCATCGCTGATCATCAATATCTACAACCCCGGCGACGAAAATCTCATCTCACTATTCACAGAATACCTGCAACGGAATATCGACCCCTCCCAATATCATGCTATCATCATCGCCGGAGACTTCAATTTACACCACCCACTTTGGAACCCCACGCATCATCACAAACATGACCAACAAGCGGATGAATTAATCGACGGAATGCTCCAACAAGGAATGCAACTACTGATCCCACCTGGCACAATTACATTCCCGGAGGGGAAAACTGCTATCGACCTAGTATGGGGCAATGGACAAGCAACAAACAGCATGGTAAAATGCCATATAGCCACCGAAAACGATCATGGGTCAGACCACCTGCCAATTGAGACCATCCTTGACCTCACCCCGCGACTAACCACCCCAACACACCGCCGTACAACTTCACCAAAACTGATTGGAAGACGCAAGAAGCCAAACTGCAAGAATACCTCCCCCCATGCTC
>VBAU01000150.1:4914-10795 GCA_005883855.1 Bacteroidota bacterium | reverse complement strand
GATCATTTACCTGTGGACCTTCGGGATGACCAATGCGTGCATGAATATGATCCACTCTTTGGAGCGCGATGTTAACAGTCTCCGGTTGATCTTGTAACAAGCTCTCACTGACATTGCACCAGTGAGACACGTCAAACGTAATTCTTAAGTCGGGAATCTTATCAAAATATTGTCTTGCAACCGGAGCCGCAAACAAAATCCTGGAACGGTGAGTCTCGTGACAAATTTTTATACCTGTCTCTTTTGACAATTGCAGGGTATGATCAATAAAAGTCTTGTTTTGTTCAAATGAAAAATAATCTTTTCCCGAATGACAGTTGATGTATAATGGTCTTTGAACAGTGTTCCTGGCGGCAGCATCGACCATGTTTTTGAAAGTGGATAAATGTTCTTCGTAATTGCTTTGATAACCGGCCGTGAGAAAACCTACTTCGAGGTTATCTTTTTTTAATGCCGCGAATAATTGATCCTGATCTTTTTTCTCCGTAGGCCACCATATTTCAATTCCATCATAACCATCGTGCTTTACTTTGGAACAGTATTCGTCGATGGTACCGCCAAATCCCCAGTTAGTGGCCAGTATTTTCAATTCAAATTCTTTACTCATGGTGAATGCAGGTTTATTCGTGGAAGAAAAAGTATCAAGGGAAAGCAATAAGGCAGCGCTTGAAGAAGCTCCAAGACCTAAAAAATTTCTTCGGTTCAAGATTTAGTTTTTACTGATGACTTCTAATTGAAAATTGAACATTGATCCTTGAGCACTAGCAATAATTAATATCTCAATATCCAAATATCCCAATATCTTAATATCTCAATATCCAAATATCCCAATATCCACTGTTCCAACTCAGCACAAAAAAACTACGCCAGGATCTCATCAATCACTTTTCCCTTTACATCTGTTAATCTATACGGTCTGCCCTGGAATTGATAAATAAATTTTTCGTGGTCGAATCCCAACTGGTTCAGAATTGTTGCTTGCACGTCAAACGGCTCAACCTTTCAGCTTATCGTACTATACCCGATCTCGTCTGTTTCGCCATAACTTCCTCCTTTCCTGATTCCCGCTCCAGCCATCCATATCGTGAATGCTTCTGTGTGATGATCTCGGCCCTTAAAAATGTTTTGTTTGCCTTCACGATTTTCCTGCATCGGCGTTCTGCCAAACTCTCCTCCCCATATCACCAATGTTTGTTCAAGTAAACCTCTTTGCTTCAAATCGAGGATCAATGCAGTCATTGATTTATCTACTTGCCTGCACTTATTGATAAACCCAATGTCGAGGGCTAGGTTGGCATCGGAGCCGTGACTGTCCCATCCCCAATCGAACAATTGAACGAATCGCACACCTTTTTCCACCAGTTTTCTAGCCAGTAACACATTGTTCGCAAAACAGGCAACATTCGGTTTGGTGCCATACATTTCATGAATATAATCTGGCTCGTCATTTATGTTCATCACTTCAGGCACAGAAATCTGCATACGATATGCCATTTCATATTGTGAAATGCGTGAAAGAATTTCGGGGTCTTTGTATTCGTCATACTCTTTTTTGTTGATCTCGTTAATGGCATCAATGGAAGCCTTTCGTAAGTCGCGGTCCATTCCTTCGGGATCTTTAATAAACAAGACGGGATCACCTTCGGACCTGCATTGTACACCTTGGTATACCGAAGGCAAAAATCCACTTCCCCACACGCTTTTACCAGCATCAGGAAATTTTCCTCCGGAAGTCAGCACAACAAAACCTGGCAAATTCTGATTTTCGGTCCCTAATCCATAGGTCACCCACGAGCCCATGCTCGGCCGCCCAAGCCTTTGCCCTCCGGTATGCATCAGCAATTGCGCGGGAGCGTGATTAAATTGATCGGTTGTTACCGCTTTCAAGAAACTTACTTCGTCGACGATTGTAGAAAAATGTGGCAAGTGCTCACTCACCCAGGCGCGACTTTCGCCATGCTGCGCAAATTTTGCCTGAGGGCCCAACATTTTTGGCACTCCGCGAATAAATGCGAACCGCTTTCCTTCGAGCAATGATTGTGGGCAATCTTGTCCATCCAATTTCATCAACGCAGGTTTGTAATCAAATAACTCCAACTGCGAGGGCGCGCCGGCCATGTGCAGGTATATCACTGCTTTTGCCTTGCCAGGAAATGGTGGGAGTTTCGGCGCCAAAGGATGAGCCGGATCGAATAAGATGTTCGAAGCATTGTCTGTTCGCGATCGACATCCGATCAACGAGCCCAACGCCAATGCGCCCAGGCCCATCGCACTTTCTTTGAGAAAATGACGGCGTGTATGAAAGTGAAGACAACCGCGATTCGCTTCTTCGACTAATTTTTGAGTATATAATTCCTTTTGTGTCATGATATTTTTCATGAGCCAGGCGACAGCAATTCTATTTACCATCCGTGGAGCCTGTCCCGCTGCGCAGCAATGCGGATTCTGTTCGCTATCGAGCCACCCACCCCGGTCGTTTCATTTGTTAGATACCGAACTTCGCCCCTCCGAGGAGGGGATGCGTCTTCTCGGGTTGCTCTACTTTTGACCCCTGTGTTCATTTACCAACCGACTCATTTATTTAGCCACATCTCAACTTCCAACTCGAAAAGAGGGGCGAGTTTCCTAAAACATGTCAGAACCTCGGGCTGTTCGCATCCCCTCCCGGGAGGGGCAGGGGTGGGTTATTCCTCTTTCGTGATCTCGGATTCATCATTTGCTCCCTCCTGCTCTTCACAAATTCGGGCACACCATTTTTCCTCTCATATTCAATTATCCAATTCTCAATTTCTTTCACCACGCTGTCCACTTTGTTAACTATCAGCAACGCATCAAATCGTAAAAATCTAACACCGCACGCTTCAAGCTGCTCTTGTCTTTCTTTATCTTTTAAGATCGCACTTTCATGCAAATGAGTTACTCCATCCACTTCAAGCGCCAACATCAGATCTTTACAATAAAAATCTACAACATAGTCCCCAATCGGTCTCTGTCTATCAAAATCATACTCCAACATTTTCCCGTTTTTCAGTTCATTCCAAAGTTTGACCTCCGAAAATGTCATATTCTGACGCAGCTTTTTTGCGATGTCTTTAAGTAAGGAATTGTATGGGATTATTTGTCGTTTCAATTTTTCTAGTTGTTCAAATGCCCACCCCGACTATTTAATTTCGTCTCACTCCGAACTTCGCCCCTCCAAGGAGGGGATGTGCCCTCCCGCGTGAGCCCTTCTAAAATCTTCAAAGGACCGCGCGAGCTTCCTAACCCCGTCATAGGATCAGAGTGTTCGCATCCCCTCTTGGGAGGGGCGGGGGTGGGTCAATTCTTCGTAATCACTTCATCCAAATTTAATATTGCATTCGCCACCACTACCATTGCAGCGGTTTCAGGATTGTTGTGCTGATCATTCTGCCCAACCATGTCGCACGCCTTATCCTTATCTTGTCTGAACCTTTTCAACGACTCATTATATAAAGTAATCAGAACATCGAGTTTACTGGCCGAAATCGGTTTATATAATGCCATCTCATATCCCTTACTTATTTGCTGCTTCGGATCTACCCCCGCCCTCTGCATTCGATAAGCAAAGTACCTCGCCATCTCAAGGTAAGCCGAATCATTTAATGTCACCAGCGCTTGCAACGGTGTATTCGTACGAATGCGCCGCGCGGTGCAAACTTCGCGTGCGGTTCCATCGAACGTCATCATTGACGGGTACGGTGCTGTCCGTTTCCAATATGTATACAAGGCCCTCCTGTATTGATCATCACCCTGGCTCTTTTGCCAGTACGCCCCATTCCACGGAGATAACCAGATGCCGTTGGGTTGGTAAGGATATACACTAGGCCCAAAGATTTTTTCGTTCAGCAAACCACTTACACATAGTCCCTGGTCGCGCACCTGCTCGGCAGATAATCGCACTCTTGCGCCGCGACCATATAATTTATTCACCGGGTCCTTTTCTAATGATTCGGGCGAAAGTTTAGAGTCCTGTCTATAAGTTGCTGACATCATGACTTCTTTCAATAATTTTTTCACGTCCCACTTGTAATCATTCATGAATTTCCAGGATAGCCAGTCAAGTAAATCCTTATGAGTTGGGGGAATGCCTTGCGTGCCAAAATCTTCCAATGTTTCCGCCAGGCCGGTTCCAAAAAGTTGTTCCCAGACCCGGTTCACCATCGTCCGTGCGGTTAGTGGATTTTGTTTGCTCGTCATCCACATGGCGAGGCCGAGACGGTTGTTGGGAGCATTTTTGGGCAGGGGATTCAATGAATGGGGAACGGCGGGCATCACTAGATCGGCTTTGACCAGCCAATTACCTCGTTCAAAAACATTTGTTGGCCGATGCATCGACATGGGGTTGTCCATCATGATCGGTGTCGTCGGAACTTTTGCTGTCAACAATGACCAGAATATTTTCTTATTCTTTTCATAGCCTTTGACGTCTTTGCCTGGGAATTGCTGGTTGAAGCAAAACCAATCCATCAGTTGACCGTTGTCTTCTTGTTTTTTGAGATGAGGGTTGGTGTAGGTAAAATAAAGATCATGAATGCCAGTGCTCAATGGAAATTCTACTTCTGCAATTTTCCAGTCGTTAGTAGTGTCGGGTGATATCGTTTTCAATACCGGCCCATCTGGTGTGTCGAGATGAATTGACCAGACACCATTTTTTTTCCAACAGATATAACGATAGATGAGTAAATTTTTGTTTTCAAGGTCAACATGTCTTAACCTGGCAACAGCATGGTTGCGAAAAACAAGAAATTTTGTATCTGACAATTCGCTGTTAACAAAATGGTCGGCAGTCAATGAATTGATGGAAGGCTCCCACGTCCTCAAAAAACGATTGATCTCCATTGCCCGCTGGGATGAGATATTATCTTGCAGCCATTCAGTCAGCGAATGAAGTTGCTGCTGCATAGAATCGTTGAAGTGCCTGAGTAATGGGTAATCGTCATAAGTATCTTCATCCCGCGTGTCATTAAAAAAAGCCATGAATTTATAGTACTCGTCATGAGTGAATGGGTCATACGGATGACTGTGACATTGAACGCATCCAAACGTCGTCCCCATGAGTGCTTGCCAGGTTGTGTTGACGCGGTCAAGCACCGCAGCCGTTCTAAACTCCTCGTTGTCCGTCCCGCCTTCATCATTGGTCATTGTGTTGCGGTGAAACGCTGTGGCGATATACTGGTCGTCGGTGGGATTGGGCAAAAGGTCTCCGGCAATTTGTTCGGTGAGGAATTGGTCATAAGGTTTATCATCATTGAAAGCTTTGATCAGCCAATCGCGATAATGCCATATACTTCGGTTGTCATCTCTTTCATAGCCTTTGGTATCCGCATATCGTGCGAGGTCGAGCCACATACCTGCCCATTTTTCTCCAAAGTGTTTTGATGCCATTAATGAATCAACCAAGACTTCGTAGGCTTGATCTCTGTTATCATTTAAAAATTGGCTTGCGATTTTTTCCGGGGCGGGCATACCGATGAGGTCAAGACTGGCCCTTCGAAGCAGGGTTGGCTTATCAGCCGCTAAGGAAGGTTTTAATTTTTCCTGATCCAGTTTTTCATAAATAAAGTGATCGATTTCATTTTTTGCCCAGGAGGCCTTGACATTGGGAACGTCAACCGGTTTTACAGCGACATACGCCCAGTGTTCACCCCATTTTGCTCCCTGCTTGATCCATTTTTTGAGGATATTGATTTCTGCGCTACTTAAAGGTTCATGTTTGTACGGCATTCTTTCGTCAGGATCGTGGCTCGTCAGTCTTCTTATCATTTCACTATGATCCGGATCTCCCGGAATAATGGCCGGTTTGCCAGATTTATTTTTTGCAAGCGCATCAGTGCGGAACAGCAAACTAAATCCTGATTTG
>VBAU01000150.1:2049-4880 GCA_005883855.1 Bacteroidota bacterium | reverse complement strand
TTGACTTGCGAGTTGAAATCAACTGGAGATTGGTGCGAGCTAAAAACAAGAAAAATAATAATGGCAATAACCGGAGTTATCACCAGTAGTACCTTCCTTGAGAGAAAAAAATTCATGTGCAAATGTTAACCTCTAAAGTTACAATTATTCGCATTTTTGAAACAACATTGCCTCGATCATTTATTAAAGTAAAATTCCATCCTTTACCTTTGCCCAGTTTTCATTTAAATCTTTCGAAATCCTAAAAATCATGGTTCTATGAACTATAGAACAGAAAAAGATACAATGGGTGAAGTACAAGTGCCAGCGGACGCTTATTATGGGGCACAAACCCAGCGCAGCATCGAGAATTTTAAGATCGCACAGGACATAAACAGGATGCCAAAGGAAATTATTCGGGCGTTTGCCTACTTAAAAAAAGCTGCTGCCCTTACCAATCTTGAGGCCGGGGTCTTATCTAAAGAAAAAAGTGACTTGATCGGAAAAGTTTCTGGATGATTATTTCCCGCTCGTTGTCTGGCAAACAGGAAGCGGCACTCAAAGCAATATGAATGTGAACGAGGTTATCGCTTTCCGGGGACACGTATTGAACGGCGGAAAACTTACGGACAAAGAAAAGGTCTTGCATCCAAATGATGACGTAAATAAATCACAGTCATCCAACGACACTTTTCCCACTGCCATGCACATTGCCGCATACAAAATTCTTGTCGATGTAACGATTCCAGGCATCGAGAAATTAAAAAATACGCTCGCTGCAAAGAGCAAAGAGTTTATGAAGGTGGTGAAGATTGGTCGCACACATTTTATGGATGCCACTCCTTTAACACTGGGACAGGAGTTCAGTGGTTATGCTTCGCAATTGGAACACGGTTTACGAGCCATTAAAAATACTTTGTCGCATCTCAGCGAATTGGCGCTCGGCGGAACTGCGGTCGGCACGGGCCTGAATACGCCGCCCAACTATGCAGAAAACGTTGCCAGACACATTGCATCATTAACGGGGCTGCCTTTTGTAACGGCAGAAAATAAATTTGAATCCCTCGCCGCGCACGATGCAATTGTAGAATCACATGGAGCATTGAAAACTGTGGCAGTGGGCCTGATGAAAATAGCGAATGATATCCGCATGCTGTCATCCGGTCCAAGAAGTGGTATTGGTGAGATTTTGATTCCTGACAATGAACCGGGTTCTTCTATCATGCCAGGTAAAGTGAACCCAACGCAATGCGAAGCATTAACAATGATTGCTGCTCAGGTAATGGGGAATGATGTTGCCATAAACATTGGCGGCGCAACCGGTCATTTTGAGTTAAACGTTTTTAAGCCGGTAATGATCTATAATTTTTTGCACAGCGCACGGCTGATCGGGGAAGGCTGTGTTTCTTTCAACGATAAGTGTGCTGTTGGTATCAAACCGATTGAACCAAACATTAAGAAACATCTCGACAATTCTTTGATGCTGGTGACCGCATTAAATAATAAGATCGGTTACTACAAGGCTGCGGAAATTGCGCAGGAGGCACACAAAGAGGGGACAACATTAAAAGAAATGGCAGTGAAATTA
Organism: Bacteroidota bacterium; assembly: GCA_005883855.1. Lineage (GTDB taxonomy): Bacteria > Bacteroidota > Bacteroidia > Chitinophagales > Chitinophagaceae > VBAU01. The sequence continues at coordinate 3,313 of VBAU01000150.1, read as the reverse complement.
GGATACCTGACTTCCGACCAGTTCGACGAATGGGTTAAACCTGAGAAGATGGTAGGGAAGATTGAATGAGTTTAAAAATAGTAAACTTACTTAGCAAATATCGGAAGGCAACTATCGTCGTCTTTTTAAATCGTTAAGATTTGTTGATTTCGACATAATTTTTCTATTTTGTCGTTCCAATATCATGAAAACTGGACATTTAAAATCTGTTGCTATGAAACTAAATATTAAGACCACGCCATATTTTTCGGCGTATCCTTTGAAAGCTTTGAACATTTCGTCACAAGCCCCCACCAACAACAATAGCAAGAACAAAAACGAGGCGACAAGGATGGCAAGACGGTTACGCGTAATGCCAATGATCAATCCTTACTTTGAAAAAAAAATTTCAATTAATAAAATAAAGCTGCCGGTTCATATCCAACCCATCGATGATAAGTGGTTTAATAATTACGAGTAAATAACCTTGAGTGCATATACAAAAGAGGCTGTCAATTATGACAGCCTTCTTTATTTTTCAAAAAAATCTTTATTAAAACACCTGGTGCCGAGTCAGTTCTTCTACCAGTATAGAGCCCGTGGCATCAAAGGCCTCCCATTTTACCAGACCGATGCCTCTTGAATAATCATACACAGAGTACACATCTGATGTCTGCCAGTTGGCACCATTATCAAAGGAATACTCATACTCCTCCTTGATGACGATGGTATTTGGATAGGTAACTCCGCGAACAGTGACCGAAACATCCTTTTGCTGAATCGTTTCCTTAATTCTTATGACCACCGGGTAAGTTTGGTGGGTAGTTGAATCAGTATAGGTTCCTGCAAAATTATTCGAAGTCCAGCTAGTTCCAGAGGCCACGTTGTCTTTAAGAAAAATATATTCGCCCCAAACTGCGGCGTCCAGACCAAAAATAAATCCCAGGTCGGCATACTGATAATAATCGCCACCTGATTTTCGGAAATAACCAGACGAATCAGTACCGCTGCCATCATTCTCCATAAAAATATTGAAGGTATTTCCATTGGCAGATTTCGTTGCGGAGATCACATTTCTATACAGCGTATCAGTAGGATCATTATTAAACTGATAGCTCCAGTTGCTACTTGTCGTTCTCGGATAATAGTCATTCGACAAACCGGTAACTGTAACAGTGAATGAACAAGTGCTCGCACCGGCTGAAATTGGAAAATTAAAAGGTCCCGCAGTAGTTGGCGTACCACTCCCGGTAAGCCTGATAGTTTGGACACCAGTCGTTGTAAA
>VBAU01000150.1:654-1895 GCA_005883855.1 Bacteroidota bacterium | reverse complement strand
ATCCGGCAAGCGTGAAAACAGCAGTGCCGCCACTTGCTCCGGATATTGTGGTGACGGAAAACGTACATGAAGAACTATCATAAGTGACTGTAAACACGTTCGTGGCTGCGGCTGTGGGTTTACCACTGCCCTGTAAGCGAACTGTATCTATCCCCGCGGCTGAAAAATTTCCGGTGGCCCTAAAGTAAAAATTATTGATGGTGTCCGTGCTAATAACAAACCATCCGGGCGTGGCTACATCCACGACCACATCAACATAATTTGCAGCATTTAAAACTGTATCCTTCTTATAAACTCCTTTTACAACACTTCCAAGGCAATCGCCGGTAGTACCGGATTGAAGGGAACCGTGTGAGGGAGGGCCACCACCATTCTCAAAGCTGCGTTCCTTTTGGCAGGATATCAGAAAAGCAATTGGCAAGAACAGCCAAACAAAGGGTCTGTAGGTTTTCATCTTGTACTTTATTGGTAAGTGCAAAATACCATTTTAGGCAGTCAATAGTTAGAGATAACAAATTATTTCAAGAGAATTGTCATTGATAATCAGGACACCTGCACTTTGTCGCTCACTTCGGTACTTGTTTCAACGGTAGAATGGACTGGCATATTGCGATAACGTTTAAAAAATCGCTTCTGAAAAACTAAAAGCGTAATGACGCCAACCGAGATAGAGGCGTCCGCAATATTGAAAATGGGACTGAAAAATTCGAATTCTTTGCCTCCAACAAAAGGAAGCCAGCCAGGAAATGTAGACCTGATCAATGGGAAATACAGCATATCCACGACGCTGCCATGCAAAAAGGAGCTGTATCCACCCTGAAGAGTAACGGATGCTATGCCACTGTATGCCTGCGTAAAATCGTGAAGTTGGGGATCGTAATGCATGCCCTTGTCAAAGATCATCCCATAAAACATGCTATCAATCAAGTTACCCAAAGCACCCGCATAAATTAATGCCGCGCAAACAATGAAACCTTTATGATAATTGTGTCTCACGATTCGACCGAGGTACCATGTCCCAAAAATAACGGCGGCTAGCCTGAACAGGGTCAATACGATCTTCCCAATTTCATTTCCAAACTTCCAACCCCACGCCATGCCTGAATTTTCGACAAAATATAACTGGAACTTGGTTCCTATAACATTAGCAACAGGACCCGGAGAATAATGAGTCTTGATCCAGATTTTTAATACCTGGTCGACAATAATGATTAAAGCAATAACAAGTACAACATTGCGCA
>VBAU01000150.1:0-626 GCA_005883855.1 Bacteroidota bacterium | reverse complement strand
AGATTGACCTAAGGTGCTTAATCAACAAGCAGGGTTTTATGAAGTAAAAAGTTTTAATGTTGTTAAGGTTTTTTGGAATTGATGATAGTGCTCGCGCTATGAATCTAGATTTGGCCTCAGCCATTTTTCTGCTTCGGCAAGTGTCATCGCTTTCCTTTTGGCGTAATCCTCTAATTGATCTCTTCCAATTTTTCCCAATCCAAAATAGTGACTTGCTGGATGCGCGATATACCATCCACAAACCGATGCTGGAGGATTCATGGCAAGGCTTTCCGTGAGTTCCGAACCAATATTTTCTTTCGCATTGAGCAATTCAAATAATTTTATTTTCTCGGTATGGTCGGGACAGGCCGGGTAACCAGGCGCGGGACGAATTCCTTTATATTCTTCTTTGATCAATTGTTCATTACTCAGCTGTTCATCTTTTACATAACCCCAAAATTCCTTTCTTACTTTTTCATGAAGACATTCAGCAAAGGCTTCCACAAATCGATCAGCTAAGATTTGAACCATAATCTTATTGTATTCGTCCTGTTCGGCCGCAAATTTTTTAACTTGTTCCCTGGCCCCATGGATGCAAACAGCAAAAGCACCCATAAAGTCAGAGCCCCCAGCCCCCTGTCCCC
>VBAU01000149.1 GCA_005883855.1 Bacteroidota bacterium | reverse complement strand
TTGCTGGCAAAGCCGGGAATTCCAGAGTCGCAAGAGTCGCCCCTGTCAGGGTGCAGGTTGCGACTATTTCCAATACTGCATTGAGAATTCCACTTAGCGCGAGAATGTGACCGTGCCGTACACAGATGATTGCGAGAGTGAGGCTCTACGGCGAGAATTCGCTGAGAATCAGCACTGACCTTAAGAATGCGGTCGTACGATGGTGAGAATGCATTTCTGGGAGTCGAATGTGGTATTGCACATCAAGAAAACGTGCAATTTCTATTTGAAATTGGGCTCATGAAATAGTATTCCAGTTTTCCTATTTTTGTCGATTCATGGAATACCGAATTGTAACGACTATCTGGATACTATCCGGTGTCTATTTGTTGGAACGCGAACATTCACTTCATAAGTAATTTCACGTCATGCAGCTTCTATCACAATTCACGTTCTGTACATTCTCACGATGGCCAAACAGTTCTACCGAAAATCTAAGCATTCTATTGTATTCCCATTTTCGAGACGCTCGTTGCTACAAAAACTCAACTGAATTATCGTCACCGTTAGGAACCCTCTTCACAAATGCGAGTTGACGCGGGAAGAAACGGCAGAACGGTTACAGTGGGCATTGAGACATGAAAAATGGAGTGTGGCTACCTGGGCAAAGGGTGCTTGGACCAGTGCTGCTGTGTTGCGCATGCGTTATCACGCTGAAGCCTTGAAGTGGAAAGCAATTAATATCGATATTTGGGGATGTGTATTCTGGAGGGAACTCGGACCATTGGTTGTTGACCGATTTGGACACGAACTTGACGGTTCTGCCCCCGATGCACAGAGGCTTTCTGTTTATCGATGCCCCGAACATGCGAAATTTATTATATGCACGCCACCGTACGACATTTCATGGGATCTTAATCCCGTCAACGACCTTTTGCTCGAGCTCGCTCGTAAGTTCGAAAGACGCCTTTGTGACAGTGCATACGGCCTATCCACATCCGATAAAGCTATGGAGTATTACAGGCAGATCTTTCACGAAGTGTGGGGAGAGCTCAGTTCGCGATCTGACGACCTCATTCGTTCGATGCCGGGTCGGGTCCAGGCAGTGATCAGAGCAAATGGTGGGTACATTGATTCTGTACAAGATAGAAGCCTTATTGGAGTGGAAATGAATTCAGAATCCAGTTCGTCGCCAGAATGGAGCTGGAATGGAGCTGGAATGGAGCTAGAATGGAGCCAGAATGAAGTCAGGACTGGAAATGGAGTGGGATAGATTCAGAATGGAAAACAGAACGGAGTAGATAATAATATACATATGTATTACTTGCACTAAATTTACCAAATTGTTTTATAAATATGTGCATCCGTCCAAGTGTTCAACCAGAATTCTGAATAATATTCTATGACTAGGTCTGACCAACTTCTGAATTCCTTGTGACCCAAAGAATTCCCTTTAACTTCAATCTTAGAATTTCTCACGCTTTGCAGTTGACGCAACTGCTGCAAGGTTCGAAACGATGTCCCTAATTCTGATCCAAATTTGGGAATAAGATGAACGGATCTCTCAATGTCTTTAATCTCGATGACTTCCTTCTTCTTCGTTTTCCCAAACAAATATAACCCACCACTATTGCTGTCTGCAACACGCTTGCATTCAAACCAATGAACATATGCCAATCCTATGCCATCTGTCTCCGATTCATTCCCCCGCTGCAGATGACACTTAAACAATACCAATACCTGTGCTACCTTTCGAAAACTCATCTTGTTAATGTGTCCTCGAGCTTGCCGTGTGGGACAACTAACAAGGACAGTCTCATGGCGAAAATGATCATTTGCGTTGATTCTGACCGAAGCCATTATACGATCAGAAACGGGTACATACTCTGTTGGCCGCATTCCCTCCACCACGCTTCTTGTGTCCACGATTTCATCTTCGATCCAGGTTGGGTAGTTCATATTAACCGAGTTGAGAATGAATATTTTGGGATCCTCAACGAAATTCGTTGTTCCATGGCGCTTGCGACAATAGGTCTGGAGGTCCGAGTAGAATTGACTGAGATATGATTTGTTTTCCCCGACGTCTGCTGCTCTTATGGGTTGGCCTCTTCCCATTTTAAATACCCTTCGAAACACGGATCGTTGTCCAACTTCAATGTCATCGTCTTCCCAGTCCTCTGTATCATCTAACATCAATGTTGACCTTTCAAAGAAAACCTGGTATTCTGGCATCATCTGGCGCCAAATGTTCAAGCTCAGCATTTTCGCTTACCTCTCCTGGATCAAAGCTGTCGATATGTGATTGAAACGCTGAAAGAGTTGTGTGTTCCTTCAGAACAAATTCAATGGAATCTTTCCCTTTGTTGCTCCGTCTCCATGCGTCCTTCAGAAGCTTGTGAAGGGGTTCTGTTCGATCTGTACTTGACGAAGGCAATGCACCTTTTTCGCGAACAGTGTTCGCATAGTGCCTTTGATAATGGATCTTTTGTGTCTCGGATTCAGGTGACACCAGACTGTATTTGATAAAAGGACCATTCGGAGATTTCAACTGTTCGAAGAATTGATCAACTGCGTTTTCAAGCCATGCTAGTGACTCATCCGTATGACAAGAATAATGGGCCAGCCGATGAATATCCAGATATTGCATCACCAGATGTATCCCCTCCGTGGGACACAGTCCAATCAGTGCCCCAATAATAACCTTCATTATTTCTTTATATTCATGAACAGTCCATGCATGAGTTTTAGTCAGGACCCCGTGTTCGAACCGCCGTATGCCAGTGTATCCAGGCATGAGTGCAAACCGAGAATCGAACTCCATCTTTAGCTGAGTTTTTGAAAACCCCCGACCTTTCCATGTAATTTTCATCAATTTCCAAATCCATGCCTTGATCAAATAATCCATAAAACACTTCGAGATTTGATGTAGCAAGTCTGGGCCGACAGCATCAATGATACCCGTACCAAATGGGTAATTTGTTGAGAAAGGATGCTGGGGGTGATAACCCAGTGCACGCAACGGAACACTATCGTTGCATCGAGCTCGCTGTTCGAGGGCGTGTGCGTCAGTTCTTGGATGATTGTTGGCCAGCTCCTTGTTGAGCTTGTTGACTGCATTCCGTCTTTGATATCTCGGGTCATTCGCATCTGGAGTCCCACGGTACAGACATTTCGTGCAGGCTGGCTGCACAAGACAGGTCAATAACCATTGTTCCGGCATATCTCCAATGTATTCACAGAGAAGGGGAAAGCAAAGACGTTCAGCCCCATCGGCACAGGCCATTCGGACTCCATTTTTCATGACACTTTCAATAGGTGTCATCACATCCCTGATAACTGCATGCACTACGGAACGACTCCAACCACGAAATTCCTCCGTCTCATGGTGCGTTTCTATGCCTGAACTTTCAGCTATATATAAAGTAGGACGATTACCACTGATAATAGGAATAAGGGCAATCAATTGTGCGCATTGATAGCCGGGCGCAAAGCGAATGTTATTCGATATATTCCCAATAGTCATGAACAACGGCCAAGCTTTCGCGGACCCTGATCCAGAAAGATGGGTTTTATCCGATGTTAATATAATTGGTATTATAGTAGCCGACTCCGTGTCGCCTCCAAAACTATTCCGTGCTTCGTTTAATGTTTCCTGAGGTCAGCAAGTGCATAATGATTGAACAGACCTGCATCCGCCACCACCAGTCACCCGACCAGAGTTCGGAGTATAATCGTTCCCCGTTGTGATTCCACACCTTTTCGGGTGCCCATTTCATATGATTGGCAACCCTTACATCGCCAACAATGAATCGCAATACCTCCAGGCTGTCCCTTATGTAGTACTTGATTTCTAGCGGTGCCCAAGATGGGGCTGCTCGCCCAGGACAAACGTATGTGGACTTCCACTCCCCGCCAACTGTTGGAAGGTGGCTCATTCGATCTTTGTAGTCTTTAACACTTTGAAATCCACACCCAGGTTTAATCCAAGACGCGTACCTCTCGACGGCAATGCGTTTAATTTGTTGAATTCCCTGAGGCTTGGGAAATGTGATGGCATACGCGAGATCCCATTGCTCTTTATTGTCGAAAGGCCAGAATGGGTTGCATATTTTGTTTGAGCCAAGCTGTGACTTACCCACAGGAAGTCCTGACAATTAGAATGAACCAAAAACTCAACAGCCGCACCTGCCTCTGTGAACCTTTCCAAAGTTAAGAGCTCCTGCAAAGAGGGTTCCTCAATATCTTCCATCGCCTCAATTCCCCAGTCATTACTATGGCTAAAACCTTCGTCATAGTCAAGCTTGCCAGTTATATCCATATCAACAATTTCATCATCGCGCCCGCTGACTCCATTCACGTCGTTTGCCGCTTTTTTTTTGGGTATGAACGTCAGAGTATATGGATCTATATCCTGATGATCTCGTTTTTGCTCGCAGTGGCGTTTCATTGCATGTCGGGGAATGCGTTTATGGCACTTGGGGCAGGCAACATAGGTTGGCATCGTTGTCGAGTGGTGAATCGTGATAACCGGATGGTCGGTTTTGAAATAGTTGTTGTACGATTTCATGCATTGTGACCTTGAGATTGAACAGGGTAGCCTATTCAGTGTGTTCCAAAAGTGTCAAAATGACTATTTTGTCCTATTCGTGAACAAACATTTTCTATTCGTGACTCGTGAGACCTGTGAAATGCCATGTGATTCACAAGGCATTTTGGAGTCAATTTGGTCCGGGTTTGAATCCCCACTAGGAACTCCAAATCTGCGCCAATCTCACTCCAATTCTGTTCCAAATCAGCTCCAATATGAGCACAAATTTACATATTTTTAGGTCTTAGCCCTGTTAGACGTAATTCCAATTCTGGAGCCCGTTTGGAGCCAGTTTGGAGCCGCATCACATGATCTGCCTCAGATATTTAGGTCATAACCCTGGATCTACGGGACGCGTTCAGGCGAGAGTCACGATAAGTATCCTCAGAAATCCACGGTCATATTTATAAGCAAAAAACGGTCACTCTACCGGTTTTTTGCACCTCTTCTCATCAATCTATCAACATACAACTTCTTCACTTTCATCACACAATAAAAAC
>VBAU01000148.1:15982-16713 GCA_005883855.1 Bacteroidota bacterium | reverse complement strand
ATCGTCTTTGTCGGCGCCATTGGATATATTCTTGCGCCGGGACTTCACCGCATTTTTCATCGGCTGCACCTGGAACAGGATTAGATCCTAGTTGGTTTCCTTTTTTACGAGGACAATTTTGTTTCGGTCCGCCTTGTAGACCGCGTCATAAAACTTTACCAGGTCTGGATAATCCTTAGCCGCAAAAGTTCCCCCGTACTGTTCACTTGTTCGGTAATAAAAAATCTTGTTATCAACCAGCCTGATATTGCTGTAATACTTTCCAAATTTTGCTTCAATGGTCACCGGTTGAGGCAGAGATTCCTGTTCATATCCCTTCGGGATTTCAATTTCCACAGAATCAATTTCCTTATATTCATCATTAAGAACGATGTCATACTTTCTTTGTTCATCACTTTTTAGTTTTGTGTCGGACCGGGTCATTATGTTGGGAATAATGAACAGGCGTTTCCCAGTCATACTCGCATAATTGCTCACGTTTAATTCCAACTGCTCATCTACGGAAGGAACGGTAGCTTTTGTTTCTTTATACTCGAATTTCTCCAGCTCATAAGTTGGAAAATCGAACCGTTTTTGCAAGTATTCTTTTAACTTGTCGGCGGAATACGCGTTTATTATTCCGCGAATGTAATCCTGCCGAAGACCTTGATACTTTGTACTTACGTGAGCCTGTAGTGAAGCATCGCCGTTCAATACCGCCTTTGATTTTCGTGTCTCCACATTGTCGGTTA
>VBAU01000148.1:13071-15942 GCA_005883855.1 Bacteroidota bacterium | reverse complement strand
AAATCGGTCGGCAGTGAACCCGCCAAGATACCCTGCAGGCAGGGCCTGACTTGTACATTCAAGCCATACGGTGTCTATTCTCAACGGAACACAAAGAATTATATGGTCAAATTGATCGCTCGGAAAATCAGGCATAAAAAACTTCTCATCTTTACCCGATTTTATTTCAGTGTAACAGGATTTAATGTTTGCCTCCTTAAGCAATGCATACATGTAATTGCTCAACGCTTTGCAATCGCCATAGGATTTTGTCGCCACCTCGCTGGCTGGAAATGGTTGGAAACCTCCAATGCCGAGTTGAATACTAATGTAACGTGTGTTCTTTTGCAAGTATTCATACAAAATTCTGATCTTTTCTTTTGGATCGACTACTTGGTCAGTCAGCGCATGCACGGTCTGTTTTATCGCCGGAGGTAATTGATCCCGCCCCTTGTTTAGCTCATACTGAAATCGGCCTAAATTATCCCATGAGCCCGCCTCGCCCGAGTATCCGGAAATTTCAAATTTATCCGGACTAAAAAAAACGCAAGTTGTTCGCGTTTCCCAGGGAGGTGACGCAAATTGGTCAGCCATAGGTGAAAGATTCTTTATTTCCCATTTATAAACATTATCATTCTTTTCCTCAGTCACTTTCGGATCACCGGGATAATTGAAGGGCTTATAGTGAAATTTAAAATTGCTGGAGCATATGAGTGAATAACTGCTTTGTTCAACTGCCACCTTTTCATCATATTGAGGGATCCAGTCAGGAAACAAATATGTGTTGTTAAAAACGACCTGTACTTCATACTCCACCGTGTACGGATACGCCTTGTAATAAAAACTATGGAACTTCACACGGCTGTCCTCGTATAAACTAATTTCTGAAATGCCACTCAAGTCCTGGATGTCAGTTTTCTTCAAATTTTTCAATTTCTTTCCATTGACATCATACAATCTTCCTTCAATTGACTCTACAGAACGCAGTTTATCGTAAGAACGGTACAATTGAGCGTACTGATCTCCATTCTCATTCAAAACGGTCACTGCAAATTTTTGATACCATTTGACTTTGTTCAACGATGAGATTTCCAAAATAGTTTCATCCATTCTTTTTATTGCATTTGCATTTTTCAACAAATCCTGCGGAATTTTAGAGATCGCGTAATCTCCATCTCCCGCGTGGGCAAAGATGCCCGTGAGCAAGGCTATGATAATGGGACAAAACTGATTTATTTCACGAAAACCAAACATTGCGCTATTTCTTTTTCTTAAAAACAATTTGCTCATTATATTTTTTGATAATAAAGCCAAAAAAATCCCTTAATGAATCATAATCTTCAGCGGGGAATACCATTTCATTCAACTTGATCCGGCTTCGAAACTGTATTCGACTCTGATCCTTCTCAATCAAATATTCGAACGATCCTGCATTCTCATTGAGATTAACCCTGGCTGATTTGGGTAACTCATCTACAGTATAACCATCGGGGATTTCCATACTAAAGACATACAGATTATCGATTGGATAGTCTAACACAACCGGGTATCGCCGTTTTTCTGAGGCGAACGGATTCTTGATGTATTCAGTCATTAGGATCGGATTGAAGTACAGAATGTCGCCGGAAAGAGGCAACTTAAAATCAAAGTGCATTGTGGATGGGAATTCCGGTTTGTGCAATGAATCAATACTAAAATTCATGAGATCCGTTTCTGTTGTCAGGGTTCTCTTGAGATTATCCAGGTATTTGTTTTGACCCGACGTTTTAATTTCTCTGCGCAATTGCTCAGATCCAAAAATGCCGAGCGAACACGCCAGCGAACCAACCAGGTTGCCATTTTGATCATTAGCAATAATTACGGTGGTGTTCTTTTGCTCCTTGATTTTTTCGGGCAAGAAGTAAACGGGTCCGCCGTTCTTACTTATTATTCTCGCATGACCGTTGTAACAATCGATCGATAATTGTCCAAAGCCCAGGTAAGGTCTCGACGCATCGAGGTACACGGTATCTATTCCAAGTCGCGTCATGCAAATCAAATAATTCATTTTGTCCAGGACTGGATAGTCAGGAGGATTCTTCCCATATGCCCGGGTACTTAAAATGACCGGTTCCGCTTCCATTCCTTTTTGACGCAACAACGCGATCAACAGCATGTTTAATTCAGCCACGCTTCCCTTCTTCTTTTTATTGATGTCATAGAGTTCCTCTCCCAGGTAAATGTCATCGTCAGGGATCGTGGTGAAATTATCCCGAACGTAATAATACAAATGCTGTGCAGACTCCGAAAGATTCTTGTCAGCCGAAGTAACCTTTTCGGCAGTATTAAATAAATTGGCAGCGTTTTCCTTATCAATAGCCCCACCAAAATAATGTGCGTTTAACAATTGATTTGTAACAGCATTCCATGACGCACCCACATCCTTTAGTTCTTCCCCATTATAGGCTTGCGCAAGAAAGAAATCAATCCTATCAAGGTAATCAACCGGGCAATCAATAAACTTGGTGTTTGTGAAGGCCGGTATATCCTTCATCGACCAAAGACGCATAATATCATTTGACACAACGGTTATTTCCCCCATGACGTAATGGTTGTTCTTTACCTTGCTGGTTTCATTTACAGAGAATGAGTCAAGCCCATAACGCACCGTCAGGTATCGCAAGGCATCGGGAAAAACAACTTTATACTCACTATATAAACACGGATATCGAACGTATTGAAAAAACCACGTTGGAATACCATTCGAGTGATAGGAAGTTATTGTATAGGAGTATTCAATGATTGAACCGGCTTTTACAGCGGGCAAACTGAATTTGGTTACACTCACGTAACGACTAAGTTTGTCTTCATAGATGTCACTATCGTTGAGGGCTGTTGCTACAATCTTTCCGT
>VBAU01000148.1:2740-13031 GCA_005883855.1 Bacteroidota bacterium | reverse complement strand
ATTGTCGTCACGTCCATATAAGTGAATGCTCAGGGTCGAAAGATCCGAGGCATTATCATTGATTATTTTGATTCGCACATAGACCTTGTACACGTAAGAGAACCAGTGATATTGATTGCCAATGAAACTGGTTGATCCGATATCGGCCATTACCACCGCGTTGGCGTTGCTGTCGATAACGGGCGATGCTTTTAAAATGAAATCTTCAGGAGAAACTTTTCCAAATGTTACCGCGGGTTTGTCCTGGGCAAAAAGGGGCGCATAAAATACGAGCGCAGGCAGAAGCAGGTAATGGATTTTCATTGGGCTAGTTTTGGTGTGAACAGGGCCAATTTGACCGAAAAGTTATTTCAAAATTTTACAATTTCAAATGGTATGACTATAATTTAAGTTTTATTTCAACCGATTGCCTTGAATCAATTAATGCCACAACGCAGGGGACGCACAGGCAGCGCTACCCGGGCAAAATAGTAAGTTTGCATTTAAACATTGAAGTCACAAATTGGGCCCTAAACAAGATCATACCAGTATAGTGAAGCAAACAGCCTTCTCATTAGGTTTTGATTTCTGCGGCATTGCACAGGCTCAAAGGCTGGATGCTGACGCGAGGCGGCTGGAGCAATGGCTCAGCACGGGAAAGCAGGGCTCTATGGAATACATGGAAAACTATTTTGACCTGCGAATTGATCCTCAAAAATTGGTTCCCGGCGCCAAGTCCGTAATTACCCTGTTGCTAAATTACTTTCCTTCGCAAACACAAAACGCTGACGCGCCCAAGGTTTCGAAATATGCCTATGGGAGAGACTACCATGAAGTAATAAGGGGGAAACTGCAGTTTTTCCTGAACATTTTGCGCGAAAAGATTGGCGAGATCCATGGACGCGGATTTGTAGATTCAGCTCCCGTTTTAGAGCGAACCTGGGCCGAAAAAAGTGGTTTGGGATGGATTGGCAAAAATGGGAACCTCATCACAAAGCAGAGTGGCTCTTTTTTCTTTATTGCCACGATGATCACTGACCTTGAATTAGAATACGATGATCCGTTTGCAAAAGACTATTGTGGCTCCTGCACAAAGTGCATCGACGCCTGTCCCACGAATGCTATTCTTCCCGACAAGGTTGTTGATGGAAGTAGGTGCATTTCTTATTTTACTATTGAGCTAAAAGAAATGCTCATCCCATCTCACATGAAAGGTAAGTTTGACAACTGGATGTTTGGGTGTGACATTTGCCAGGATGTGTGCCCGTGGAATCGATTTTCGAAAGCAACAACCGAAATCGAATTGCGAGCGATCCATGAGGTACTTAATTTCTCCCTCGACGACTGGGAAAACCTCAGCGAAGAATCATTCAACAAAATTTTTAAAGATTCACCATTAAAGCGGTCAAAATATTCCGGTATTAAAAGAAACCTGAAGTTTTTATCAGCTGAGCCGTTCCCTCCGACGCCTTAAAAGCTCCAACCAATCTTTAACGACAACCGTCGCAAATAATAATCAAACCGTTTCGTTATGTCAGTTTCCGGATCCGCGATCATTGGCGTGGCATAATAATATACTGTCTTTACTTTTTCGCCGAGATGTTTATAACTATAACCAAGCTGCAGCAAAATTCCGTCGTTGAGTTTTCCGATGCCTACTTCATATCCCAAGCCGGCTGCCCAGTAAAATCCTGGAATAGATTCTTCGATAGTGTATGGCCACACATATGAATTCTTATCAACGCGCCAGGGGAAATTAACGCCCGCATCCGTAGCGACAAAGAAATTTCTGTTTCCTCTTATCAAAAAATCTTTGTTCAGCGACATGAAGGCTGGTATGCTCCTGCGGTAATACCAATCAATGCCTGTTCCCACACCGGCGAACCAGGTCTTATACTTTATGCCATTGATCGTTTGCAACTGGAACTTGGAACCTGCTCACCTTCAACTAATCCCACGTCATTCTGAGAGGAGAATGTCGTCTTATGGAATCATCAAAAACAATTTCATAGATAAGTTTTTGACGGTTAACAGTTAGTTTGCTTCGTTGAACCAGGTTGTTTGGATCACTATAGTCATACTGGTACAAACCATCTTTTGCCACCACAATTAAGTTCTTGTTCCAGGCAATGGCGTCGTACGTCTCAACCCCACGACATGTTTTTTCAAGATGATATTTGAAGCATCCGTGGCATCATACATTTTTATCCCATCCTTTCCATCGCAAATAAAGAGTCGGTCACCATCCTTTGTTAATCCATGCGGACAACAGCCGCATCATCGCGGACCATTTGTGTAGATACGTTCAGGAAACACATTGGCGATGGGAACTGTGGCCCTACTACGAGTTCAAAATTGTTACTCGCATTGAGGAAAGAAGAAAGAGGATCGACAACAGCCAAAAAGGGCCGCTTGAAAAAGCAGCCCGAATTTATGATTGCCTTATGAGAAAAATATCAGAATGCCGGATCAGGAGGGGTGTTCGAATTGTTATCTCTTTCTAGAAAAGGATAGGGTAAAAAATTTCTTTTCTTTTCAGAATTGGGTCTCCCAAAGCGACGCATATCTTCCAGTTTAAACCCTGACATGAACAATTCAATGCAGCGTTGCTTGTAAATTTCATCCAACAGTTGGGCTTGGGTCAATCCAACAACCGGTGGTAAACCTGCACCCACGCCATATGCATCGGTGGCTGGTTGTTTCGTTACGACTTTGTTCAATTCGGCAAGTCCGTTCACTAAATCATTCTGCCTCGCATATGCTTCTGCCCTTATCAATGTCATTTCACCAGGCAAATATACGGGCCATGGCGTTGTTGGCGCCGCGGCAAAGCCTTTTATCTGTGAGGCATAGGCTGTTGTAGTATAAAACGGAAGCCTTTGGTCTGCGGGACTGGGTTGCAAGCCGGCAGGCAAACCCAATGTGGTTACACTGCTCACTGCTGTTACATTGTTTGTGGACGTGCCGGTCTCGTAAATTGGATTTAAGGTGGCGGTCGTGAAATTAAAGACGGATTTTATCGTCAGGCTGGGGATGTTTGCCTCGGCCAATGCCTCCGCATTCTTCCCAGTGAATATTAAATACCTCGCCTTTAGGGCATGAAGGGAATTCACAATGTCAATCCCCGCAGGAATGTTGTACAAAAACGTAGCTGAAACGGGATTTGCGGTAACGGCGGTCAACGCTTCGTCGAGGGCGGCTATTGCCTTTGTAAATCCGTCGGAGCGATCGGCAAAACTTACATTTTTTCCGGTTGAAGTCGGAACCTTTTCCCAAAACATCGCAAGATCGCCAAGCGCTAATGCCTTAAATAAATCAGCGTAAGCTATTATGCCACTTGCATAGGCTTTGTCACCGAGGCTTGCTGCACCGCTGATAAGATTGTCCGCATCAAAAATTATTTTGTTGCTTGTCGTCCAAAGGCCTGCTGCGAGTGTATTGGTCCCGTCTACATTCCCAGCTCCCAATTGTAATTGATACTCGCCGGTGTTCCCCTGGTTCAAAACAACCAACTCACTCGTCAGCAAGCCATTTATCGTTACCCGGTTGTACAACGAACTCCCTCGGCCAAGGGTATATGTGCGCTGCAAGCCAACTGCAATTTCTGCCATGGCTTGCGGTGAACTAAAAGCAACGCTGATGGGAACAGACGATGTGCTTGTGTAATCTTTAGTGCACGACGTGGTAAATAAAAAGAGCAAGCTTACCATGCCATAAAGTATTTTGATTAATTGTTTTTTCATATTTAAAGAATTTGAGTTAGAGTTTAGCTGCGATTCCAAATTTGAAGGTCCGGGGAATAGGCACCGAACCAAAATCAATGCCCCGTAATAATGTGCTCTGCCCCGCCGAATTGACCTCCGGATCATACCCCTTATAATTATCCCATGAAATAAGATTTCGGCCACTCAGCGTAATAATGATGTCTTTGAAAAATTTGACATTGCCTACATTATATCCCAACGAAAGTTCGCGCAGCTTCACAAAAGATCCATCATCGACTCTCCACTGTTCAATTTGGTAGATACTATTGATGTAGCCCCGCGGATAAATTCCGAGGTGTTCTTTTTCGGCTTCTTTACCATTTCCTACACCTTGTCTCGTTCTAAAATNAAATCGGCGTTAAACACGTCTACACCCTGCACCGCATCAAACTGTATTCTTAGGTTGAATTTTTTATAGCTCAATTCATTGGTAAGGGATGAAGTATACTGTGGATTTGGATCGCCGATCACCTTGCGCAGTGTTGTACCTGTTGGTAATCCACTTGCGTCGCGCTTCGGAGTATATGATAGTGGTGAGTTTTGAATTCCCTTTTCAATTTGGGGAAAACCTGAGCTATTCTTAACCAAACCACCACTAGGATCAACTGCAAAGAAAGTCCCATAAAAGATGCCAATGGGATAATCTTCCAACAAGGCGACGGGAGCGCCTGTGGTAGTACTTATGAGTGTAAGCGAAGGGCCGACCTCCAAAACTTTATTTTTATTGTGATTGTAAATAAATGTTACATCCCAACGAAGATCTTTCTTGACAACCGGTGCTCCGGTTAAGACAATTTCAAATCCATTATTTTCCAGCGAACCAAAATTGTCCAGCAGACTTGAGTATCCGTTTGTTGGAGCAACGACACGATTGATCAGAAGATCCTCAACGCGCTTGTGATACCAGTTAAACTGAAGGCCGAGCCGGTCGTTCAAAAATGACAAGTCTGTGCCTATTTCAAGTTCTTTTTGTCTTTCTGGTTTTACATTTTCATTAGCCAGCCGGCTGCTTCCATTTAGCGCAATGCGACTTAGGTAAGAATTACTGCTATATGAATTAACCCGATCGTATGCACCGATTCCTGTAAGATTGCCCGATTCACCATAAGCTGCGCGAATCTTTGCCATATTCCACCATTTTATATTTTTCCAAAAATCGTTTTCGGATAAAATATAACTACCACTTGCTTTATAAAAAACCTGGTTACGTTGATTCTCTCCATATACAGATGAACCATCCAGTCTGACAGCCCCCGTGATGAACAACTGGTTTTTGATTTTGAAATTTTGCTGAAGGTATACACCGGAAACCGAGATCTCGCTTCTGTCATCCACGCTAGGCAGCAGTGTGCTGGCCCCATTGATAGTTTCAATAAAAGGAGCTAATCCTCTCCCCTGGATGAGCGAGTAGCGATTTTTTTCATACTGAACAGAATAACCGACTTGAGTTGTTGAGGCGATAGCTGAATTGATGTTAAACTGATAGGTTCCATTTAGTTCATGGTTTATCTGAAAAAAATTATCATTTCCCGTGCTGGTATATCCATTCAGCGTTGGATCGAGTGTGGTACCACCGCCGAAAAATGCAGTGTTCACGTTGTAAGCAAACGGTGGCATATAAGTTGCACCGCTCTGTCCATAATTGTCGATACCGAGTGTATAGTCGAAAGTCAACCCCTTCATCGGCTTTGCCCTGAATGTGAGATTGGCAATAACACGATTTGTTTCTTCGGTTTGTTTAAAATCTTCAATCACCGAAACAGGATTCACCCGGCCTCTTTCGCCAACTGCCTTTATATTACCATTGGCGTCGCGAGTCCATATGTCATGAAAATTTCCAATGATCGTAACCGAATTCATAGGTGAGAAAAATGAATTACCGTCTGGTTTTTCGTGGGAGAAACTATTGATATAATTCAAGCCCATACTAACGCTAAAAATGCGACTCAGCGTCTGATCTACATTCGCACGGAAGCTAAACCTTCTGAAATCTGTATTTTTCACAATACCCTGATTGTAATAAAAAGAACCGGATAAATAATATTTTGTTCTATCTGTACCTCCGCTTACTGAAACATTATTATCCGTACCAATTCCCGTTCTGAAAATATAGTCCTGGTAATCGTATCTGGTGACTGCAGTTGTATTCGTTAACGATGGTGTCAGAATATCCTGCGTTTGTACATCGGGAGAACCTCCAAATTTTGTGGGTGCCTGGTTTACGTCTAGTTTTTTTCTGAGATGGCTGACCATGATACTCGTGGACACGTTGATCACAGGGGCGCCAGTAGTTCCTCTTTTGGTAAAAATTTGTATCACGCCCGCATTGGCCCTGGATCCATAGATGGCTGCTGCAGCGGCACCATTCAACACTTCGATATGATCAACATCTGCGGGATTAATATCGGCGAGCCTGTTTTGCCCAATCGTTCCGACAAAGGTTGTTCCATCATAGCTATTCTGTGTATTCGTAACCCTGTTTGTACCATTGTTCACAACCACTCCATCCACAATGTACAAGGGTTCAGAAGAAGACAGGATAGAACTCACGCCCCGCAAGCGAACGGATACGCCGCCGGAGGGATCACCATTGTTCTGAATAATTTGAGCACCAGCAGTTTTCCCCTGCAATGCGGTCAGCACGTTGCTCGTAGCTCCCTTCGTTAATTCATCTGCCTTTACTGTGCTGATATAATTACCCAACTGTTTACGGGTTGTCCCTAAAGACGTTCCTGTCACAACTACCTCCTCCATTTTCAATGGGTCTACTGTCAATTGAACATCGGCCGTGTAAGACGTCGAACTCACGATCTGCAACATTTGCGTTTGAGATTTAAAGCCCACCCCTGTAAACTGCAACTGGTAAGAACCAGCACGCAAATTTGCACTGAGATTGTACCCACCACTCACATCGGTAGATGTGGCATAATTGGTATTCAGGATGGAGACTGAAATGCCGGGAATGCCCTTGCCTTCGGCATCTGTGACCTTGCCGCTAACATTTACTTGTGATAACAGGCACAAGCCAAATACTTGCAGCAATAGGACACATGAAATGTGTTTCCATCTTATTGGTCTTATTTTTCCGAATCGTGTCATATAGCAGTTTTTTGATGATATGAATTTTGTTTCTCGGCTATTAAAAGTTTTACAAAATGTTAATTCCTGCCTTCTCGTACGGCTTTAAAAGATCGTCGTGATTGTCCAACTCGGTTATCAGCACATCGATGTCATTCACGTCGCAGATTTTTATACGTTGTATGGTGTTCAATTTTTCCGAGATAGCGAGAGAAATAACCTTTTCGGAGGTTTCTATCATGGCTCTCTTTACCTGCACAACGTCCCAGTCACTGTCCGTAATTCCGCTGGTGACATCAATAGCATTGGTGCCTAAGAAACACAGATCAGCTTTTATCTGCCTGATCTTTGAAATCGCTTCGCCGCCAATTGATATTTGTGCGCTTTTTGAAATCTTATCGCCAATAAAGATCACTTCAATATTGGGGTGGTGTATATACTCGTAGGCCACCGGTAAACTAACTGTGATGAATGTCGCCGATAATTCTGCCGGCAATGCCTTTGCCAGTTCAATGATCGTTGTTCCACCGGTCGTCAATACAAACATTCCATCTTTGATCAGCTGAGAAGCCTTATGAGCAATCGTCTTCTTTTCATCAAGAGAATAGACATTTGAGGATCTAATAGAGAGGTGAAAGGATTTAGAGAGAGCGCCACCATGAACCTTAATAATTTTTCCGTCATCCGAAAGCTCATTTAGATCGCGGCGAATAGTGTCTTCTGACACGCTCATCTCCTGGCTCAAGTCAGAAGAGAGGACTTTGTTGTGCAGATTTACCTGGCGCAATATGAAAGATTGCCTTTCCTTTTTGAGCATACCCAGCAGTTAGTACGAGCAATATAGGCAAATACCTTCACAAAAAAATTATTTTTCCGGCAAAAAAATGCAACAGTTACCTCCAAACCGGCAAAATAGAAGTTGAACCAGCAAGAATTTTTGTCGAATCTGCGCGACTCTTTTACTTCTCGAGTAATGATTTTAGATTGTCCAGGCCTTGCTGAATTTGTGGACCGTAGACTCTTTCAAACATAAAACTTGAAAATTTTTCCCAGGGATACCATCGCAAACGAAAGTCCATATACCATTTAA
Source organism: Bacteroidota bacterium (assembly GCA_005883855.1). GTDB lineage: Bacteria > Bacteroidota > Bacteroidia > Chitinophagales > Chitinophagaceae > VBAU01. The sequence goes on along the minus strand of VBAU01000148.1, from coordinate 5,120 downwards.
CAGTAACCGAGTTGTATCCAATGGATGGAGCGACTTGCCAACCTGTTTTCACTTTTCGGTTAGGAAGTACATAAGCTGCCTCCACTTCATTCTCCTTGATTTCATTGATGACAATGTATCGTTGTTTGATATTGTCCAATATCAATCCTCGTACCCTTCCCTTCTCGTAATACAACTCCACTGAATTTGCGGCTGGATACCAATCCTTCCAACGAACGGGATCAGAAAGCTCCTGCATCACTGCTTCGCTGGAATTGTTGATGTGAACAGCCCTGGAAATAGTTATGTAGGAAGGAATAAAAAGAGAAATGCCCGTAATGATGAGCGAAAAAAAAATGAGGCTTATTATGATCAGTCTAAGAAATCTCATGACTTAAAAGAGTGCGAAACGGTGGAGCTTTATCAAACAAGGAAAGATTGTATAATTCTGAAATTGTCGTGCTAATTCACCGTTCATTATTCCTTGTTCCTTGTTCAATACTCTTCATTCCTGAAAGTAAACATCATTCCCACCTGAAAGCCCAAACAGCAAGAGCATGGATAATAACTCCCCAGATTGCCAGAATTCCTATTTGCTTCCAGCAATCATTTAAATGAGAGCCCTCAAATGCTACTTTACGCAACGCATCATTGAGTGCCGTTAATGGTAGCGCTTCAATCAGCCAATGAATGCTCGATGGCAGAATGGTTTTTGGGAAAAAAGTCCCGGACAAAAAATACTGAGGGAACATAAACAGGTTCGCGTAAATCGGGATCACATTCTGATTCTTTGCGACCGAGCTAATAAAAAATCCAAAGCCCATAAAGACTACAAGGGCGAGAGCGCTCAAAACAAGCAACTCAAGAAAAGTAACAAATCCATTTGCCAGAGTGAAGTGATAAACATAGGTGCCAAAAAGTATCAAAACGATAACGATCAATAATTGAAAAAATATTCGGCCGAGGCTCTCTCCTATTACAATCACTGACTTGGTGACGGGCGACGCGTACATTCTTTTTAGCACCAATGTCTCTCTCAATGCAAAGAACAAGAATGCGACACCAAATACGGCTGAGCCAATGAGGGAAAAACCGATCATTGCAGGCAGGTAAAAGTCGATCCTTCGATATGGACGCACTTCCAGTTGCTCTACGGTTATGTTGGCAATTTTGTCTATTCTTTGATTTCGTATGCTGGCCTCGTTTACCATGCCGTTTAATATGTTTACTAACTGCGGTAGTTCTCTTTGGCTGGCTGTAGTTGATGTTACATGGAGTTCGTATTTTCCGGAATCAGTCTTTTGAATATTCAAGATCGAGGAGATTCGGCCTTTGTTTAGCCTGTCCTGGATGTCGGCCTTTGTTCCTCTTTCAACATCAAATATGGCCGCATGCGTAATGACGTTATAAATAATGTTGGAGGTATCAGAATTATCTGCAAAAGCAACATTAAACGAAACACCGCCTCCACCTCCAATAGACCCAAAAATAATTATCAGTACAATCGGGAAAAAAAGGCTGAAGAAAGTTGACGAGGGACTTTTAAAGATTGATTTGAAACTTGCCTTCGTGATTGCCAACAAAGCTCTTTGCTGGCTGTAAGATCGAGCCATAAAAGTGAATTGGGAGCAAATGTAAGTGAAGAAGACCGAAGTGAGAATGGAACGTCAACCGGCAGCGAAATTACGACCACCTCACCCCACTGTTACTCAGCAATACAAGCTTTGCTCCCCTCTCCATATGGAGAAGGGTTGCAGAGTTTTCTATTTAAAGAGTACTATTTGGCGTGAGGTTGAGACATGCCATGTAGAATTTTCGGTGATCGTGAGACCTGAGAGATGCCGCGTCGCCATCGGACGTCCGACTTCCGACTTCGGACATCCTCTCACCGTATAAAAAACTCAAATGGTAATCGTGCCTGGGTTGAGTTGGTCATACGTCTTATGCGCCGCATCTGTTCAACAATCTTATAGTCTTCTTCGCCCATTTGCGTTTTAATGTTTGAAAAGAAATCCTGTGAAGAAGTGGATTTGAAAATTCTGTCGATGATCGTTTGCGTTTCGGGAAATTCCCTGAGACGATAGTCGCTGACCCTGGCTAGTCGGGCCGCACAATTTACTGCCTCCTCAATTCCTCCGAAGCGGTCTACAAGCCCAATCCTGATACCATCATTGGCACTCCACACTCTTCCTTGCGCGATGCTGTCAATATACGCGGTATCCTTTTTTCTTCCATCTGCTACGCGTTTCTTGAATTGTGCATAGATCAGCTCAATCCGTCGTTGCATCATTTTCTTTTCGCTGTCGTTTAGCGGGTGAAGAACGCCAGCATCTGCATAGGGCGCAGTCTTTACGCCATCAAAAGTCACTCCCAGTTTACTTCTGAAAAACGTTTCCATGTT
>VBAU01000148.1:0-2659 GCA_005883855.1 Bacteroidota bacterium | reverse complement strand
AAATATAGTAACCTCCGGATGCTGCTACATCTCCAAAACTCACAACCACTGGTTTGTCTTGTTTTGCCAATGATAATTCCCGCCATATATTCTCGCTTGCCAACGCGCTGCCACCACCGGAATTCACGCGAAACACGATCGCCTTGATGGATTTATCCAATCTCGCTTTTCGAATCAGCCGCATGTAATTTTCACTGGCAATGGTTCCCTGCTGATCACTACTTCCGTCCACAATATCACCTTCTGCATAGATTAAGGCAATCCTTTCTTTGCCTGTTTTCTTGAATCCTCCCGCCTTGGCATACCTGTTTATTGAAACAAAATTGATCTTATCATATTTACCTAATCCCAATTTGTTCTTGATCTCATCTTTTACCTGGTCATCATACTTTAATCCATCGATAAGTTTATTATCAACCGCGTCCTGCGGAGTTTGAATCTTTCCCTCGTTGGCGAGTTGATGAAGGGTGCCGGTGTCTATTTTTCTTGATGAAGAGGCAGCTAACAAAAAATGATTATACAGATCACTGAGCCAGACGGTTGTTTGCAATTTATTTTCCGGCGTCATTTTATCCGTCCTGAAAGGCTCCGTTGCACTCTTAAATTTGCCTGCGTAAAATATTTGCGGCTCAATTTCGAGTTTGTCAAGAGCGCCCTTTAAAAATATGTAATCAACACTGAAACCAACCCATTCCAAATCGCCCGTTGGATTGAGGTACAACTTGTCCGCTACGTCGGCAACGTGATAAGCTTTCTGCACCATGGCATCACCATGTGCGATCACAAATTTTTTACTTGTTTTGAAATCAAGCAGAGCATTCCTGATTTCCTCACTGCTGGCAAAACCGTTAGAATTGATGTTAGCAATAACATAAATGCCCTTAATATTTTTATCATCCCTTGCCTTATGGATCAGGCGTACTACATCATAGAGACCCGGAATGTCCATCTCATCATTGCCGCTGAAAGTGGACAGAGGACTTTCAACTTCCTGCTCTTTGAAATTTTGGCTAAGATCTATAACCAGTACAGATTTGGATGCAATTCTTGGCGCCTCTTTCGATGCAAGCCCTGCTACCCAGGCTACGATGATAAAAAAAACAATAAGGGTAAAAATTAGCAATGCTAACAAGGAGGCAAAAAACATTTTAAAAAAGCTGTTCATGAGGAGGTTTTTGAGTAGGTAAAAATAAAGATATTTGGTGCTTTCAATTTCTAAAACATGAACAAGGCTTTCCTGCTGATTGGCGGTAATATGGGCGACCGGGAAGAAAATTTTGAGACAGCAAAATCGCTAATTCAACAATACTGCGGGAATGTTGTCCACTCTTCTTCCTTGTATCAAACAGCCGCATGGGGAAAAACAGATCAGCCGGCATTTTTAAACCAGGCATTGGAAATTGAAACCGGGCTTACTGCCGAACAATTGATGCAGCAAATACTGGCTATAGAAAAAATGATGGGTCGCGAACGAAAGGAGAAGTATGGCCCCCGGATCATTGACATCGACGTCTTATTGTTCAACGATGAGCAACATGATTCGCCCTTCTTAAGAATTCCTCACCCAGAAATGCAGAACCGGCTGTTTGCACTCATCCCACTTGCAGAAATTGCTCCGAATCTCCAGCACCCTGTCTTCAAAAAATCAATTTCTCAATTATTGAGAGAGACTCCTGACAAATTAGAGGTAAAAAAATACCGGTGATTACAAGGCTAAAATTGCTTTCACAGATTTTCCACAAAAAACACATGCAAAGGTGAAGTAGCAGCAAATCATCTATTTTGCGCCTTGTAATTGGCACGCGAAAGGAAGTACAACTGGTCGAATGAAGCATCATTTTATCACCATAGAAGGAAATATTGGCGCAGGAAAAACCACCTTGGCCCATTTACTCGCCCGTCACTACAATACCAGGCTTGTTCTGGAGCAATTTGCAGACAATCCCTTTCTTCCCAAGTTCTACGAAAACCCGCCGCAGTTCGCCTTTCCGTTGGAGTTATTTTTTATGGCCGAGCGATACAAACAACTAAAAGACCTGATCCAGCAGAAAGACCTGTTTCAAAGCGTCACCATATCGGACTATCTTTTTACCAAATGCCTGCTTTTTGCAAAAGTCAATCTGCCCGACGATGAATTCAGGTTGTACCAACGTTTATTCGAGATCATTCTCCAGCAGCTGATCCAGCCGGATATTTTGATTTACCTCCATGCACCAGTCGCCAAGTTGCAAATGAACATCAAAAAAAGAAATCGCTCTTACGAACAAAATATTCCGGACGAATACCTTTTTCGTTTACAGGAAACTTACACTCATTATATCAAACACCACAACGTCAAGACAATATTTGTCGACGCTTCGAATGCAGACTTTCTCGGGAACGAACGACATTTGAAGGTTGTGACCGACGCATTAGAAAAAGACTACGGGGACGGCCAGAATTTTGTGACATTACCTTAATGTAATTTGTAAGTTTTATTTTTGCACCGGCTGTTGAATTACTATTAAGCATGCTTGCTTCGCATCCCGACGCGTTAGGTCGGCATTCCGACATTCATCGTCGGAACACTTCAAATCCTGTGCAAATCTCAGCAGTACTTTTTATCAATGGCAACTTCAACCAGGGATCCATTTGCGGCAATCCGAATAAAAGAGTTTAA
>VBAU01000147.1:10972-14520 GCA_005883855.1 Bacteroidota bacterium | reverse complement strand
TTTTTCCATCATGAAATTTTTGTCTTCAATGAATGATGGCAAATATTTTCCTACTAACCTTAAATGCACGTAAATGAAAGTGCCTTTATTCTTCTGTGTCAGGCAAAGCAAGAGCCGCTTGTCTGCTGCTTTAATGGAAATCAAAATGAGGGGAGTTATTGAAAGTAACTTATTCCACACTATCTTTTCATTAATGGCAGACAATTCTTTTTTGCTTTACGGCGCTAATGGTTATACAGGTGAATTAATTGCCCGCTATGCCGTTGAGTATGATTTACACCCGGTACTTGCCGGTAGAAGAAAGGATGCGATCGAATCACTTGCAGCAAAGTTGAATCAACCTTATAATGTTTTTGACGTTAACGACACCGACGCACTATCGGCCTCTCTGAAGGGGGTGAAACTAATTATAAATGCGGCCGGGCCGTTTCAATTTACAGCCAGGCAAATTATTAACGCCTGTCTTAAAACGTCAACCCACTATCTGGATATTAATGGAGACATCCAGGTTTTCGAATTTATCAGGGAATATGATGACGCTGCAAAACAAGCAGGTATTATGATAATGCCCGGCGGTGGTTTTGATGTGGTGCCCACTGATTGCACCGCGTTGCTGTTAAAAAAACTATTACCTGACGCCATTGACCTGAAGCTTGCGTTCGCAGCCCGTGGTGGGAGACTTTCTCATGGAACAGCCACAACGATGGTCAACAAATTAGGTGAGGCAGGTGCTGCCAGAAAAAACGGGAACATCATCCGCCAGCCACTTGGCAAAAAGGGAATGTGGATTGATTTTGGAGTAAAAAAAGTTTTTGCAATGACGATTCCCTGGGGCGATGTAGCTACTGCTTATTACACCACTAAAATTCCGGACATTGAATCATACTCAGCTGTTTCGCCAACTATTTACCGATTGTTGAAGATGCAATCCTTGTTTAACTGGTTATTCCGAACAAAATTTATTCGTCAAGTTTTAAGGAACAAAATAAATAAACGGGCAGCTGGCCCATCTGATGAGCAACGTAGTAAAGCTGTAAGTTTAGTTTGGGGGCAGGTGAGCAACGCCCGGGGCGAGAAAGCAACTATAACAATGCAGACTCCGAATGGATACACTTTAACCGCCCATTCGGTTTTGGTCATTGCAAAAAAGATTCTGCAGGGAAATTTGAAGACGGGTTATCAAACGCCAGCCAGTGCTTATAGTGAAGATCTTATCATGGAAGTGCCCGGAGTCAAAAGACAAATCAAAAAATAGAGTTCGGGGCCATGGCAAAAAACCGTGTCACGCTCGTTCATGACACGGTTGTAAAAAAATGATTTCTGTTTCTATCCTTAAGCCCCGTTGGTATTATCCGCCTGGGGTACCAGCGAACTATTTTTTACCGCTTTTATTTTCGCTGGCTTTTGAATTTTTTGCCGCTGTTTGGCAAAAGCCTTTGCAATGTCGGCAGCAAATAACTTACTTGCTTTTTTTAAGTTGCTCGCAAATTTTTTTTCTTTGACTCCAGTCCGGTATTCAGACAATGCACTCGCAAATTTTTCAGACACAATTTTTCTTGCTTCTTTTTTTGATAATTTCTTCGAAGGTTTTACAGTGTTATCGGTCATACTCTATTGATTTAGTAACCTAAATTTAATTGTAAATTAATATTAGCAATGTTAACTTTTTTTAGAAATAGCTTTCCCCCGCATATTTTTTTTAAAAAAAACCTGTTGACCATAATACAAGTTCCCAGAGAAAAGTATTGATAAACAACGATTCTTGGTCTCAGCTCATGGGTTGATGATACCAAACCGAGAGTAAATAGGTTTGCGAGCCGGAATTCACCTGGCTAATTTTACATCACCAAAAAAAACAAAATACACTGCTTGGTAGATTCAAAACGTGAATATCTGATATCTCCGCACTTTGTTTGCCTCGTTTTCGATTGCGCCTTCTGCTTGTACTGAGCTTACTTTTTCGATGCTTGCATAGTAATGATTTCGCAAACCCATTATTAATTAAAAAAAAGAAGTATTATGGAAACAAAAATCAGGAATTACACAACCATTGCCTTATTCTTTGCTCTCAGTTTGTTTACAACTGTTGCATCAGCAAAGGGAGAAAAGAAAGATCCTCCTGTTGCTCAATTAAAATACATTGGTAACGTCGGAGATCAGCCGGTACTCCAGCTTGATCTGAATGCGGATAAGGAGGATTATTTTATTATCTCCATCAAAAATCAGTTCGGTGAAAGCATTTATTCCGAACGTGTAAAGGCCAAAGTATTCACAAGAAAATTTCGTTTGGATACTGAAAGCCTGCAAGATGATACTCTCCGAGTAGAAGTGAGATCCGGAAGCAGCAAAAAGCCGGAGGTATTTACGATCAACAGGAACGCTCGTTTTGTAGAAGAAACAAGCGTAAGCAAACTGTAAATCTCAATGTGAACGTGGCGGTTTTAAGGCCGCCATGTTCATTTAAGCGTCTTCAACAGTTCTTCGTTTAGCCTGACGTAGTCGTCATTTTTTGCCACTTTCGCCAATTCGATTGATTTTTGCGCAGACGCCTTTGCCTCGTTCTTTTTACCCAACTTGGCAAGTGCATTGGCCCGCTGATGATAGATCCAAAACCCGTCGGGTTGTTGTTCAATCGCTTTATCAAACCATGCCACTGCCTGGTTCAAATCTTTACCATTATTGAGATAATAGAGAGCTGCCTGGAAATAAGGACGATTATCCTTGTTCATCTCGTCATCGATCTGTTTCATCACCACGCTCTCCACGTCGGAAGAAATCGGCAACACTACAACCGTATTTTCCCACATCATCTGAAGTTCGCATGCGGAAGGTTTTACATTGATAAACTGCATGGTAAAAGTTTCGACTTTATCTTTTAACCCTATTGGCTTTACGTTTACCCTCACCATGTCACTTTCCTGCTTGTAGTCCGCTGGGTTTGTGACCTCTGTTTGCTTGGTTACGATAATTGTCCAATTCTCCAGGCTGGGTATAGTGAGAATCCCGTACTTACCGGCGGGGATCTTTGTGCCACCAATTGTTACATCATCGGCAAAATTGATAGTGGTCGCGCTATTGGCACCCGTACGCCACACTTTCCCATAAGGAACCAGTTCCCCAAAAATTTTTCGATTTTTTACGCCAGGTCTTGAGTAGGAGAGTTCAATCGACGATATCCCGAAGTCCTGCTTGATGGTCTGCGGAGGACTTGGTAGAGGCGTTTTAAGTGTTTGTGCCTTTGAAGAAAAACAGACAGCAGCAGTCACTGCACATAAGATTAATTTTCGCATAGCAAACTATTTAGTCCGAAGGACCCCTTCGGGGAAAACAAAGATAAGAGAGTAGGAAAGAAATTCGAATTTCGAAATTCGAAATTGATTAGAGCCAGCCGCGTTTGTGCCACAAACTATAGCCAACGGTCAAAGCATCCTTGATCTGGGAGAATATCTCCTTATCATAGCTTTTTATGTGAAAACAGGATTTGCCTTTCAGGCATTTCAATAATTCCGGGCTTATTAATTCCTTCACCTTGGGATCGCCATACACCG
>VBAU01000147.1:537-10958 GCA_005883855.1 Bacteroidota bacterium | reverse complement strand
TACCCTTTTTGGACAAGCGCAGAAGCAAAACACAACTCATCTTTTTTCCTGCCGAGTATCTCAACCGGTTTTTTACTAATTAAAACTACTTGCCCACCAGAACTACTTAGTTTCATAGTTTCTTTTTCGTATGGCAATAATAATTTTTTGATCGCTTCAAAGATTGGAGTCAGGTTTGGTTTACCGGGAGACTTGTCAGTGTATTTGATTCCTGTTTTGTTTTTTTTCTTTGAGGAATCGTCATCGCCTGTTTGGTAGGAGCGATTTTTTGAAGCGGTTTTGGTTGCTGGCATAGAAAATGTTTTTACTAAACTGAGAAACTATTACCTGGCGTGAAATGGAATAGTTATAGCTACCCTTTTAGCCTTCTTACTTTTTTGCATCCATTTTGGACCTTCTTTGACGAGGCGCACGGCTTCTTCATCACATTTCTTACAGAGAGACTTGTCAACTTTTACATTCACCGGTTCGCCATTCTCATTCACATCGAATGAAACCTGTACCTGTCCATTGTCGTGACCAGTTTTTAAATCATCAGGCACACTGATGTTATTCGCCATGTACCTATTATAATTTGTCCATCCATCCACGGGCTCCGGTTGTTCCACTTGCATGTTGGGTGCCCGCGATTTATTCACGTCGGAATTCTGGAAGGCAAGTATTTTATCAGGCGCAGTCTTATCATCCTGTAACACCACTTGGTTGTATGCATTATTTTTCAACTCCATCAGGCCATTTTCGAAGCCCACTGAGCGAACCCGTATATTCAAAACTGAGTCGGGCGAAGTCAAACTAAAATACCCCATGGCATCAGCATATGTTCCCAGGTTATCGCGAGTAGTCGTGATGTTGGCGAATGGAATGGAGCTTGTTGATCATTCACAACGCCCGCCCGTTGTGCGGCCCGCGGCTCGGCTTTTTTTAGCGTTATCGGTGCCTCAGCTGCACGGGTCTCTAAGTCCGTCCTTTCATTGAGTGAATCAATCGTGTGTACTCTATCGCTTGCTGCCGCCGACGCAGCGGAAGTGCGTGATGTTAATGAAGAGCCAGCGTAATTACTCGTGTCGGCCTTTTCTCCCGCGGACCTTGCAGGGCGCTTTTTCGTGGAATTTACTGTTGTATCGGTCTCTGTTGCGTTCCTGTTTTTTGCAATACTAGTGCTGTCAACCGTTGTCAGCTTATTTGAATCCGTGCTAACTGCAGCTGGTGCCTCATCTTGTTTCTTTTTATCCAGTTCAGCAATTGAATTTTGTTTTTCACTCGTCGAAAGTTTGAAAGTTAGAAAACCAATCCCTCCCAAAATCACTATCGCAGCGGCCACTCTCCACCACTTAAACAAATTCCTGGTAGGTGCGATTGCTACAACCCTGGAACCACTAGCTCTCTGCTCCAATTTGCGTTGAAGTTCTGCAAGGTCGGCGGTGGGGTTTACGGACACGAAGCCGTATCCTTCCAATGCATCTGCAACAAAAGGATCTTCCAACGCGGCTTTCTCCAATTCATGCATTTCCTTAGGAGACAAAAGGCCCTTATGATATTTTTCAATATCTGCTGCTGTAAAAATTTTATTTTTTTTCTCTTCCGACATTTAATCACTAATAAGAATCACAAATTGCCGCCAATTATTGCGGCTAGTGGCTACTTCGATTGGTGACTGATCCTGAATCCGAACTTTTACCTCCTTCCTCTGACATCTCCATACATATTTTTAAGTTCCTTCGTCCATTTTGTATAAAGCTTCGAACCTGGTTCCATTCTTGTCCCATCAATTCGACTATCTCATTGTAACATTTGCCGTCGAGGTAGAAAAGCTGCACAGCTTTTCGTTGCTCCTCAGACAAGGTTGTGAGACAATACTCCAATCGCTGCAGGTTCTCCTCCTTTTCCAGAACACCATTCAGATGCACGTTTTCTTCGTTTTGCATAAGTGATTCGGCGATCTCGACTGTTTTGAAATTTTTCGCTGTTCTTAACTGCATCAGGCAGTAATTTTTTGCCACCTGGTAGAGCCAACTTTTAAAATTTTCTATTTCATGTCTTTTAAGTTTCGCGATCAATTCCTCAAATATCTGCATCACTCCGTCTTTAGATCTGTCCGCGTCTTTAAAATATTTCAGGCAAACGCCGTAAACAAGATCCATGTATCGCTGGTACAATTCTGCAAGCACCTGGAGGTCTCCACTGCTTCTGTACAGCGTAGCCAGCTCGGCGTCGGTGTATGAAGTTCCGCTATTGGTTTTTAAGAAGGTCACCAGTCTAAAATTAGAAAATATTATTTCAATGAGGACTTATGTAATTCTTAAAAGAGTTGCATCTCTTTATTGAAATCCCACGCAAGGCAAGAAGGAAGTTCAGGGTATCAACCCCTGGAATATCTTCAGCTCTTGTGACGAGAAAATAATGCCCCGAAGAAGCTGTTGCAAGCGTTGGTTAAACTGAAGTTCAAATGATCCTAGACAACTTCAGACATACAGCTGGTTAATAACGGAGCCGGTGTCCACTGGCTCCCTGTTTGTCTTGAACCGTTAACTCGAATAAAAAAACTGTATGCAAGCAATTGGAGAGCTACAAATCACATTCAGAAAAAATCATAATTCAATAGGACCCGGCGTTACCAAAAATTCTAAACCCTCATTTATTTGTTAAGAAAAATGAGTTTTTGTTCATAATCTTTTTTAAACTAATTACCTTCAAGTCCTATGAAATTCGCCACAGCCGCCATTTCCACGGTCATTGCTCCCCTTTTATTATTATCCTCGCTAAACGCTTCAGCACAAAAAACTGACTCAGTTAGTCAGCTTGTTGAGAAGCCACTTCATATCCGGCCGCAACCTTCAGGCAAAAATTATCTGTCTGCAAAATCATTAATCATTCCCGGTACGTTTATTAGTTACGGATTTAGTACACTCGAAAGTGGTGCATTGCAAAAAGTAAATCGCGGCATTTGCGAAGAAGTTACCGAAGACATATCCGGATTTCATACAAGGGTGGATGACTATTTACAGTATGCGCCCACGGCCAGCGTGTACTTGTTAAATGCTGTTGGCATAAAAGGAAGACATAAGTTCGTTGGTCGCACCGTTATACTTGCCATGTCATCTATTCTGTCAGCACAACTGGTAACTGCACTGAAACATGGTACATATCAATTACGTCCTGATGGCTCAACTTACAATTCATTCCCTTCTGGTCACACCACGACTGCGTTTATCGGTGCAGAAATGATGAACCAGGAGTTTGGCTGGAGATCGCCATGGTACAGTGTTGCCGGTTATGCAATGGCTTCAGGTACGGCAGCTCTACGCATCGTGAACAATCGCCACTGGCTAAGCGATGTGATTGCCGGTGCGGGCATTGGCATGCTTACCACCAAATGCAGTTACTGGCTGTACAGTAAGTGGGAAAATAGAAAGCGTGGAAAACAAGTGCTCTATTATTAAAGTGATAATCGTTGCCTCCATTCTGCAGGATTTCCATTTGATTTTCCCTATTATCGGTCATGAAAAGCGAGATATCACGTGCTTGATACCGAAATGTGTCAGAATAGAGCTGGCTTTGGATCTCCTTCCGACAAACATAGCGGACAACTACCTTGATTTAAATTTTTTCCAATAATAATTACAGGCACAATAACTAAGGAAAGTTTAACGTAAAGGCTTGGTATTGTATTTGCGTTAAGGCAGATGTTTGTCTATTTTTACACTTATTTAATTGCCTGGCCCTGAAGCTATTCCTGAAAATATTGTGGCGGTCCTTGCTGGTAATTTTTATACTGATACTGGCGGCGGTTATTTTTATCGAAACCCCTGGCGGTCAAAATTGGATTGCACGAAAATTCACCAAGAAATTTTCCCGCGAATTAAACACAAAGATTGACTTCAAAAGGGTCAGCTTTTCTTTACTAAATAAAATGAACTTAGAAGGGTTCCTGATGGAAGATCAATTTCATGACACATTGATTTATGCAGGAAATCTTCAGGTACGAATTACCGACTGGTTCATTTTTAAATCCAAGGCCGAGCTAAAATACATACAGCTGGACAACGCCGTCATTCATTTTAATCGAGCCGATACACTATGGAATTACCAGTTTCTCATTAACTACTTCACACCAACTTCCAAAAGTCCAAAGAAGAATGCGGGTATTGAGTTTGATTTAAAGAAGGTTGGCTTGAGGAATGTAGTATTTACCCAAAAAGATCCCTCAAAAGGCCAGGANNNNCAGTTGGTAGCATGGACCTAAATGCAAACGATGTCAGCTTAGACAGCAAGAACATTGATATTCCCTCCCTGGTTCTGACTGAACCACTTTTTACGTTGTACACTTACCCGGCAAAGGGAACGTCGGCACAGAAAAAAGATACCATTGTAGTTCACCCACCGACCATATCGGACTCATTGTTGGAATGGAACCAGGCAGGTTGGACAATGAATATCCGGTCGCTAACAATAAAAAATGGCAGTTTCAAAAATTTTCACCAGGCGAGCAAATCCCGCTCGTCATTTTTTGATCCGGATGATGTTGAGTTTACAGCAATCGATGGACAATTCAACAATGTAAGATTAGAAAAAGATACCTTCTCTGCAAAAGTGAACATGAGTACCAAAGAGAGAAGTGGATTTGTCGTGAGATCTTTGAAGTCGGAAGTCAAAATAAATCCGAAGGGGATGTATTTTGATGATCTCTATCTGCGAACCAATAATAGCATTGTCAGAAATTATTTTTCCATGAACTACGCGGACATGAGTGACTTGTCAGATTTTATTCATAAAGTCAGGATGCAGGCCGACTTTGATAATTCCGAGGTTAACAGTGACGATGTTGCTTACTTCGCACCCGCGCTCAAGAGCTGGAAAAGAAATATTAGCATCACTGGAAAAGTTAGAGGAACGGTCTCTGATATATTCGGCAAAGACCTCGTGATAAACGCTGGAAACGGCACGTATATTAACGGCGATATTACACTCTCGGGACTACCTGACATTAATCAAACTTTTATTGACTTCAGATCCAAAGACACGCGGACAAATTATGCCGACATCGCAACATTTGTACCGGCCGTAAAAGGAATTGCAAACCCCGATCTCGCAAGTCTTGGCAATATTCATTTTGCCGGAAGCTTCACAGGCTTCATGCATGACTTTGTAACTTTTGGCACCCTTCGGACAAACCTGGGAACCATAACCAGCGACTTAAATATGAAGCTCCCGAGGGGTAACGAGCCCGTGTACTCGGGTAACATTGCGACACCCGGTTTTCAATTAGGAAGGTTTGTGCACAACTCTCAAATTGGTCTTATTGCATTTTCCGGTGTAGTGAAAGGACATGGATCGACCATGAATACAATTGGCGTGGACGTTAAAGCTAAGATCTCTGCTATTGATTTTAATGGTTACAGATATCACGATCTTGTGACAAATGGAAAATTAGAAAAAAAATTATTTAATGGATTTGTCTCAGTCGATGATTCTAATTTGCGCGCTACATTAAACGGATTAATAAACATTAACGGCGCGCAATCAAAGTTTGACCTGGTAGCGGACGTGCAAACCGCGAACCTTCACCAGCTGAATTTCACCAAAGACAGCATTGACTTTAACGGCAAGTTCAATTTAAATTTTACGGGAAATAATATTGACAATTTCCTTGGTACCGCGCGGATTAGCCAGGCGAACGTTTCAAGGAACAATCGAAGGCTTGCGTTTAATTCCCTGGCGTTGTCTTCTGAATATGCAAACGGCATCCGGACGCTAAGGATAAATTCCAATGAATTCGATGGAACGATAACAGGCGACTTTCACATCGCTGACCTCCCCAATGCCATCCAGTTATTCTTGAATAAGTATTATCCTTCCTATATAGAGGCTCCATCGCATGTGATCACGCATCAGAATTTTAAATTCAGTTTAATTACGCGCCAGGTAGACGAGCTTGTGCAAGTGCTGGATAAGAATCTAAAAGGATTTAATGACAGTAAAATTGAAGGCTCCCTTGACCTTGAAAAAAACCAATTACGGCTGACAGCGCTGGTACCGGAGTTTACGTTAAATAATCAATACAAGTTTAATAACACCAACGTCCAGGCCAATGGAACGTTGAGCCAACTTAGTTTGAATGGAAGCATTCAAAACGTTGTGGTAAATGACAGTATCAACTTGCCGAATACCAGTTTTAGCGTGCTGGCTCAACATGACTCCTCACGAATAAAAATATCTACAACAGCAAACCAGGCTGTGAGTAAGGCAAACTTGAATGCAAATGTTATTACCTATAGCGACGGCGTAAAAATAAATTTTGACACCTCGTCCTTTGTTTTGAACTCTAAAACATGGATCATTGATAAAGGTGGTGAGCTGAGCTTCCGGAAAAATACAAGTACAAGTGGGGAGGTCGTGCTTCATGAAGGTAACCAGCAGATAAGGTTAAGAACAGTGCCGTCTGACGAGGGCAGCTGGAACGATCTGCTCGTGGATCTTGCCAATGTAAATATTGGAGATATTTCACCGTATTTCATTTCGAATACAAGATTGGAAGGTCTATTGTCCGGATCTGGAAAGATTGAAAATCCCGGCTCCAAAATGACCGCCACCGGAGATTTCAAAACCCAGTTTTTCAGATTCAACGGCGACTCCATTGGGGAGTTGAGTATAAGCAAGATCACGTACGATAATCAAAAAGATGGCAATTTGCGTTTTACTGTTACCAATCCCGATCCCGAGCATTCTGTTCAAGCCAATGCAAATATTTACCTGAAGGGACAACATGACGATAATCTTATTGCTGTAGACGCAAAGGAATACCAGCTTAAATTTCTTGAAACATTTTTGGGTTCTTTGTTTTCCGACATTCAAGGATATGCTACTGGAAAGGTGGACATAAAGGGTGAACTAAATGCCTTGAACTTCGTGGGAAAACTTCGACTGCATAATGCGGGAATGAAAGTGAATTTCACGCAGGTCTTTTATAAGTTAAATGACGCGGACGTTGAGTTGGCCGAACACGAGCTCAATTTGGAAAGGGTGCAGTTGATCGACACTCTCACCGGGGGCACGGCAATCATAAAAGGGAGCATCTATCACGATTCATGGAAGAACCTGACCTTCGACCTCGACGCAAGAGTAGACGGACAACCAATGACTCTTCTTAATACAAGCGCTTCCAATAATAGCAGCTTTTACGGTCACGCTGTTGGAACAGGGTCAATGATTCTTGTCGGTTCTGAAAATGATTTGTACATGAGTGTTGATGCCAAGTCATCAGAAACGGACAGCTCGCACATTGTGATTCCGCCGACCACGAGCAAGGCAACGGAATTTGCGGACTTTTTGGTTGAAAGGACGCATGGTCACGCGCTTCAGGATTCCATGACTATCACCTCACCCAATAAAATGACGTTTGATGTAAATCTTGCCGCGGATCCACACACCACTATTGAGGTGATACTGGACGAAGTAACAGGTGATGTGGTAAAAGCAAGGGGTCGCGGTTCATTAAACATTCACAGCGCGACGGGCGAGCCCCTTACACTGAATGGAAATTACGATATCCAGGAAGGAAGTTATCTATTCACGTTTCAGTCGTTCTTTAAACGTCCTTTTGTGTTGAGAAAAGAGGGCAATAATTTTATAAGATGGAATGGTGATCCCAACAAAGCTATCATCCATTTTGACGCGCAATATACCGCTGAAAAGGTAAGTTTTGCCCCACTTGCAAGTATATTGAATGATCCAAAAATACAAACGCTGCGTGAGGATGTGTACGTGATTGTTACTATGTCAGGTGAATTATTTAAGCCCGATTTTAATTTTAAGCTGGAATTCCCACCTAGCAGTATTGTAACCAGCGACCCGATACTGCCGTACAATATTCAGCAGATCGAAAACAATCCGAATGAACTTAATAAACAGGTAACATATCTCATTGTGTTCAATAGTTTCGCTCCGGTCGGCGGCGTGGGCAGTTCTTCCACGGCAACTGCGGCAACAACTTCCGGAGGATTTGGAAATGCCATCAACGAACTCGCCTATAATACCATCAGCAGCTTATTATTTAATGAGTTAAATAAGCAGTTTACGAATATCCTGTCACAAATATTCAAAGATGAAAAACTCAAGGTATCGCTCAGCGGTTCTGTGTATAACCGGAATTATTATCAGAGCGTCAATACTAATTTTAATAATAATTTTAACATCAATACGGCAAATGCAAACCTTACTCTAAGTAGAGCGATCTTTAATGACCGCCTTGTGATTACTGCGGGAAGTACGCTTGACATTCCATTACAAACTGAACTCAATCAAAAATTCCAATTTCTCCCTGATGTAACAACCGAATGGCTGATCAATCCTACAGGCACCATCAGGGCCACTTTCTTTTATCGGCAAAACCTCGATTTCCTGGCTCCGACCAGTACAAGTTCGGCTATCGCAACTGCTACGCCAACAAAGACGACAAGAGTGGGCGCGGGTGTAGCTTACCGCAAGGAGTTTGATCGGATTGGAGAACTCTTTCGCAAAAATAAAAACAAGAAAAAGCAAAGTACAAACAATGTTACCACCCCGGCGTCTACCTCCACTCCCACCCAGCAGCCCCAGGAACCCAAGGGTTCGAATAATTAGTGATCGCAATATTATTTAGCTTTAATCGCGCTTACTCGAGATTTCCTTTCATTTCATCGATTTGCCATTTTGTGCCGAGCACAATCACTCTCATGCCTCTTTCAATTATCATTTCCTCAGGCGGATTAATCAAAAATTTTCCTTCGGGATTTTTGATCCCTATACAGTTGACCCCTGTTTTTTGCCAGTTCATTACATCGCGCAATGATTTATCCTTGATCTCATTGGGTAAATCTTCATACGCTACAGATTCAATGTTAATGGGCTCGCCTTCTTCACCGGAAAGGAAATCTATGAATTCGATCACATCAGGCTTTGAAATCAGCGTAGCCATATGAGTACCTCCGATTCGATCTGGCATTATCACATTATCTGCACCGGCTTTCTTTAATTTAATAATGGAACTATGATCGGAAGCCCTGCTGATGATGCGTATTTTGTTGCTCATAGAGCGAGCGGAAAGAACAATAAACACGTTGTCTGCATCTGCCGGTAGTGTGGTGATCAAAGCCTTTGCATTTTCTACACCGGCCCGTTTCAATACGTCATCTTCGGTGGCATCGCCTAATAAAAAAATGAGCGTTGGATGATCAACCGAAATTTTGTCCATCCTCTCCTCGCTCTGTTCTACCACTACGAAAGGCACATTATGATTTTTCAACGTTAACGCTGCTTGCTGCCCATTTCGTCCAAACCCACATATAATCACATGGCCACTTAATTTATCAATTGCTTTCATGGTTCTCCTGGTTTTAAAATATTTGTTGATCTCACCGCTGGTGACAAACTGTGTGATGCGCGTAATAGCGAAGGCAAAGGATGCCCAACTGGCGATGAGAAGGAACGTGGTAAACAATTTACCCGCATCGCTGAGCGGCCTTACCTCCTGGAAGCCCGTCGTGGTAACGGTAATCGTTGTCATGTACAACGCTTCCGTGAAGGTGTATTTCTCTATCACCATGAACCCAATGATGCCCGTAGTGATGATGGCATGAAGAATAATAAACGGTTGAAGCAGTCTGTAGGTCCAGCGTGTCAAAATTCGGTTTTGATAAAATTAATGAAATACTAATCATCAGCCCGGTGGGTATCCGGACTCAGTGGAACTCCTTGAGGCGAGCTCACATTGCTGGGAAGTAATTGCGCTTGCGTCATTTTTCACTTGAATTTCACGAAGGACCTTTCGGGCAACATCACCATTCACCATTCACCATTGACCATTCACAAAAAACAAAGGGCAGCCAAAAATGACCGCCCTTCCTCATTGTTAAACCTTGAGCTTTAACGCTTATTAACAACTATCTTTTCTATTGACTGCTCGCCGGTTTCACGAATGACTACACGCAGGCTATAGAAACCAGGTGTAAGATTGTCGATTGACAAATTATTATTCGTAACTGCTTTCCACTGTTTGATAAGTCTTCCGCTGGCATCGCTTAGTGAAACATCGCGCGTTCCATTTATTTCTTCAAAAACAACTTTTGCCGTTCCGTCAGTGCTTGGGTTAGGATAAACGATTATTTTTCCAGCCTGTCCATCTCCACGTACTGCTCTTATCTCGCTGAACTTTGAATTGGCATCAATATCTACTTCCTTCAAACGATATTGAGTAATGGCGTGAGCATTGTTGTTATCGTTGAAGGTGTAATTGAGCGGTGAGCTGCTATTGCCATACAACGCTTGAGATGCAACAAAACCAACCGTCTGCCATCCACCGGTGCCAATCAAACGCTGAATCTCAAAACCTTTTGAATTTATTTCTTGCGCTGTTTGCCATGTTAAACCTACGTTGTTAGAGTTAG
>VBAU01000147.1:0-439 GCA_005883855.1 Bacteroidota bacterium | reverse complement strand
TAAGTTCTCGGCTGCATCGGGTTTTGTGTAGGTGTAATTGAAAGTGCCGTCAAATACAGCTCCAGGAGCAAGTACATGTGTATTCGAGCTTTGGTCGTCCGCCAGCACATCTTCACTTCCAAATGCACCCATAGGAGCATTGTCCAGGAATGCTTGCCAGCCGCTTATCACGATGGTCTGGTTAGTATTAATGTTTTCGATTCGAATGTGATACCTGTTGGGACTACCGCAAAGAATATCTCCACTCACTCTTGGGTAATTGAAAGCAAATTGATTATTGCAGTTAGCACAATGAGGTTTCCATGAGGAATTAACAGAGCCATCAGACGACCAAACATCAGTCCGGGTGGTTACGCCCGTTCCACAAGGAGAAGGAAGGATCACTCTGACGTTGCTTATCATGAAGGACTGGAATCCATTAGCGTCAATAAGACCCCTC
>VBAU01000584.1 GCA_005883855.1 Bacteroidota bacterium | reverse complement strand
TCCTGCAGCACAGCTCATAAAACTTCCCGTCCATTAAAAACAGATGAGGCCACTGGTCTGCCGGTTGCAAAAAAATTGTATCAGCTAGATACTGTTGATAGAGCTCTGCTGCGGGGAAGAGCAGGTGCGATGTTCAGGGTAACCACTATGGCAGACGCTGCATTGGATGCTGAAGCTGCGCCGCTTGCTGATCCTTGTCATTCCGGAACAAAAGATTGTCATAATGCTTCGTTTGTTGGTTGTGACCGTAAAGCAGCTAAGCTTTCATTCAGTGATAAACAAAACCACAAAGACCCGTTGCAGCATTTGATAGACCGATTGCTGGCGAGTGAACCCACCATGATGAACCATAATCCGCCGATCTCCCTGGCATCTACTTCAACAAGAGTAGTAGAAGTTATTTATGTCATTATTCATGAAGGTGACGGGGATTATCATCTCATCATTGGTAATGGACATGATACAGCAAGTAATACGCTAATGAACATTGAAATATCAGCTCTGCCCGAATCTTCATCGCCTTATTACAAAACATTGAAAAGGGTGCGTAATAAGTTTGAACGCAAATACAATATGTGCAGCAAAAAAAATTTTTGGGAGACTCACAGCGTATTGCCTGAAATATCTGTAAAGGGAGCTTTATTTTTTGATCTGCTACATGCTAATGGTGGTACCCACGCCGGGAATGATCATATCAAAACAGAAACTTTTTGGGAGGTTCATCCGGCTACCTATATCCGGTTTTGGAACTGATAAAATATTTCCGTTTGCATCACCACAGCCGATTTTGATCCGGAGGCCGTTCTCTGTTGAGCATTTCTTTCGGCCAATGCCGATCGCTATCGGGATATTTCGTTTTCTGCTTGTTTATTCTCCATTCTTTACTTGTACAAAGAATCTCGCTGCGCTCGGGACAAGAAATAGATGGAGGGAATGATTTCAACATTGTTGAAATTTCTTGATTCTCAGCAGTCGGGATTACCATATTTTTTTGCCTTCTCTGCATCGAGATTACAACCTCACCCTGGCAGGACTCCGTACTTCGAACTGTACCTTGCCCCTCTCCAGATGTCTACCCGGCCAGCCGTTCGCGTGCGGAGTCCGCCACTTGAAAGAGCTTCGAGGGTGAGGTAGAATCATTGACCAAAATTGAGTAATCTGGATATTTTGCTCTTAAGAAAAAAAGTAAAACAACTCGTTTAATAAAAGAAAAAAACAACTCCAGGCGCTACGAAAACATAAAGCTGAACCAGAATTAAACAAACGGGGTCGGCCTTTAAAGCAAACGACCCCGTTGAAAATTCCAAGCTATGTTCTGAAAAATCTAATTCCTCGTATAAAAAAGATACGAAGCTGTGTAAGGAATGCTGTCCAGCGCTCCGAGCTGTGTGGGTGCAGTTGTAGGAGCCAAGCCTCCGTGTGTACATATCCTTTGAACGAAGGATACCGGGTTGCCTGGCGTGCTGAGATCATCAACAGCCTGCAACAACAACCATTGGATGGCGGTTGGATCCTGGGTACTTCCCTTAACTTTTTTTGCGACTACTTTTTCATCTTTGAATGGACCCTTTATGAATTGCCAGCTTGGGCCTGCAAAATGATGAATGATATGGTCGACAAAATCTGGTTTCACGTACAATTCAGCCAGCGATGCAATGTTCACCCAAACCAAAGTATTTGGGTTAGCTGCACTGCGCTGAACCTCGTAAATCTGCACACCTCTCGCAAACGTCTGTAAAAATAACCTGTTCCCTTCGGGCACTTGTAAAGAGTCGGGAATGGGACTGCAAAGTTCGGGTGTCATAGTTGCATGTGAACTGTGACTCAACGCATCGCTGGCGGTTTGCAAAGGGGCGCTCTTTTCTTTCTGGCAGCTTGTGATCACGAGCGCAAGGCTGGCTATCCACATCAAGCCGCTGATGTTTTTTCTGATTGTTTTTTGCATTTCAATATTTATTTTTTTCGCCTACTCTGCTTCAGGATTTTCGGCATCCTCCTTTTACAAACGTGTTGAGTATCGTTATTGAAATGAATAGTCAATAATCTTAAACGGATTTCCTGCCTTGCTCGTGTCGATGAACGCGGAAGTGCCTACATCGTGAATTTCGTAGCGAAAGCCCGCTGCCAGGTCATAGTTGTCATTTACTGTTTTTTCAAACACCAGTTTATGCAAGGCGTCCGGAATATCTTGAATTCGCATGGAGGCTAATGAAATATGGAGAAATTAATTACGGAAGCATCGCCCGAGAAATCCTGGTTGGTGTAAAGCTCGAAGCGGATCTTTCGCTCGGCAGCAGGGTAGATCATGTTTCCCGACGAATACTTTTTGCAGGACGCGAGAACAAAAACTATGGCTATTGCCGCGAAAATGCGGATACCTTTTTTCATACAATAAAGTTTATGCAGCTAACATCGGCAAGCGATTTCAAAAAGTTGCTTGTTAAAAAGAAAATTGTGATTTCCTGGAACGCTGCTTTATCAACTGGCGCTCGAGGAACTCAATCTGTGATGCAGTGCAGGAGAGCTGTATCTGATCACTTTAACTCATTAAAAGAATTTGCAAAGGTTTTTTGGTAAAGGAGTAATATCGTGCTATGGCAAAAGCGAATGAAAAGAATTATCGAAGTCGACCAATCCCAAACTGATCGCCAGCTTTCACGGCCTTGTTGCCTTCAAAATCTATCTCCATCATTTTTTCACTTGCTACATTATTATGAAACTCGTCCTGCAAAACCGTCAGTATTTTCCTGGATCCGGTTTCAATGACTTCACCGCTGGAAGAATATGCAAAACGCCCATCGATACTAAAATTTATCCAGCCAGGCATATCCTGAACCGGTATAGTGGTTAGTTGCTGATAGGGCGGTACAGCACTGAATACATGCACACGCATATTATGCCCATCTGCCAACCAAATTTCTTTTTCATCTGGAGTCAATGCAAT
>VBAU01000146.1:7113-7524 GCA_005883855.1 Bacteroidota bacterium | reverse complement strand
GTGTGATTCATTGAGGGCAATAAACGATTTGCCATCGGCAGTATCATTGATGAACAGCGGTTGATTGGTGAGCGTATTGTATCCCACTTTTGTGCTGTAAGAAAAATGATCCCCCAGCGATCCTTTGAAACCCAGGTAGCGCTCTACGATTCCCGTGTTCTTTGTACTAGTCGGCGCCCAGATCCAGGGATTGATAGAGGCCAGGTATTCATAAGTCGTTTTGCGCAGGTAGCCAATCCAACCAGCGATAAAATAAAATCTTTTATCGGGTGTGCCCACCTCCGCCATTATGTTGGGATAAATTTTAGGACTCTTATTATCCCACGTCGGCCGAAGACCTGCCTTTAAGTTTATGTTAGGTGTTCTATACAACACAGCCGGGGAAATATAATAGGCCGTATTATTGATCGC
>VBAU01000146.1:6599-7040 GCA_005883855.1 Bacteroidota bacterium | reverse complement strand
CTCTCAGTGTTATTATGATTATCACTGAACACATGTATTTTCACTTCGGGAGCGTAACTCAATCCGTAGCTGGTTGGTTGCAGGTTATGCATAGCTACCCGTCCATACCACGTTGTAAACCGTTGCTTCAGCGAGTCTGACGGAAATGACAACGACTCCGGCAAATAACCATATTTGTAAGTCTGGTCGCCTCTCATTCCGATCGTGGCGTCCCATTCAAGATTCTTCGTTGACTGGAAGAAACCGTTAAGAGCAACATCGGTGTGACTAAAATCCTGGAAGTCCTTTTTTCCCTGAGAAGCCACATGCTTTGCATAAATGTTTACGCCCGCTGTTTTTCCGTCGCCAAATGAAATTCCGGTTTGCAAATAAGGAGTCCGCAAGCTTCCAAAGCCCGCCTTGATGTAGCTATTATTGTCCCATCTGCCACCCGAATCAATG
>VBAU01000146.1:0-6525 GCA_005883855.1 Bacteroidota bacterium | reverse complement strand
TATTGAAGTTTCGGCTTTGAGGTGTCAGCCGCGGGAGGCGTGGCATTCATGTTGATCTTTGCCGTTTCATGTAGCGCCGGTTTAAAGGTCGAAGTCACCCGCACGGTCCGTTGCTTTGTTGTGTCCACTTGCGCATGTGTGCGAGTTGCAAAAAATAAGGTAAAGATTGCGAAAGATAAAAATGTGTATTGCTGGCGTTTTATCATTTTTGTTTTTTATTTTATGTTGTCAGCGTCTGTAATACTATTAAGCGTCTGTTGCGTCGCACACTGCATCGTTTGGTAATCCTATCATCTATAATTGAACCCTTCGGGGTTCGGAATTCTATTATCATTTATTGGCATCAAAGGGCTTCACTCGTCGTTATTAATTATTTTGCTCCTAGGGAGCAATCAACAATCTTCTAATTCCTTTAGACCACCATTGACCTTTCACCACCCTACTGCCCCACCTTACTATTTTTGCCCTCTTCTTCTATCACCTTCGTCAATTTCGCTTGCGCCTCAGTTTTTAATTCCATATTGATGCTATGATCAACCACACTCTGGAAAGTCGCCTTGGCATTGAAATAATCTTTTTGCTTGAAATAAATATCTCCTAAAAGGATATAACTCTTCGTGACCCAGTAATCATAGGAGCCCGACTTGTTTATCGTTTCAAACGCCGCTTTCTCAGCATCACTCAGATGGTCAACAGCAAACCAGGAATTGGCAATCTCATAGCGCGCCTCAGCAGCCAATGCGGACTTATTAATTGCAACTACCGTTTTGTAATTGGCGATCGCCAGGTCATATTGCCCACCCACCTGGTATGATTTCGCAATAGCCATATTGGCTAAAGCTTTATCGTCACTACTACTACCCTTTTGATTGAGCAGATCCTTGGCATTATTCACGGCATCCGTCCACTTCTGTTGCTGGTATTGACTTCGCAATAGGCCACGCATGGCTTCCAATTTGCTTTCCTGGTTGGACGTAATCTGTTTTAATTGGCTATAATAACTTTCAGCTTTCGCATAATCCTTCAATTCAAAGAAATAAATCCTTGCAGCGCCGAGCACGGCTTTCTCTGCATATTTGTTCGGGGCCTCAGCTGCAACAGCTTCATAGCCGCTTAACGCGTTATTCCAATCGCTTTTGCTGTTATAAATTTCACCCCGGTAAAAATTAGCATCAACGGTGTACACGCCATCGGGAAACTTTTGTACGTAATCATTAAAAGACTTCAGCGCGGCAGTTGTATTTCCATTTTGATATTGAGCCTCTGCAGCGGAGAAGCTAAGAGAATCCTCCGCGCTTACCGACAGTGGCTTACCGGCTTTTCGCATGAAATCAGCGTAATCATTTGGTCTGCCTGACGCAACTGAAATTGTTTTTACATCATCCATGGCAGCATCCGCTTCATCTGAATTGGGATATTTGTCGATCAATGTCCTGTATTGATTCAGCGCCTCGCCGGTATTATTCAAATTGTAGTAACATATCCCGAGTCGTAAATAGGCTTGCGGCTTTTGAGAATTGTTGTCCTGGGCATTAATGATATTGTTCAGGTAAGGTATGGCATCTTTAAAGCGCTCATCAGCCATGTATGTTTTGGCAATTTCCATATTTGCGTCTGTGACCAATGATGAAGTCGGAAACTTTCGTGTCATGGTATTCAGCAAACTGATCTTTTGATTGGGGCTTTTTATTCCCTGAATCATCGCTTGCTGGAAAGTAGCATAATCTTCAGCAGGCCAGGAAAGCTTGATCACATTACTGTACATGGCATCAGCCTTGCTATACTCGCGGTTCATGAAATAGCAATCAGCCGTGCGGAGATACGCATCTTGCGTGATAGCGTCCGAACTCAAGGAAGGGTTTTTTCCGACGGGTTCAAAGAAACTCAACGCAGCGGGGTAATTCTCCTTGCGCAAATAGCTATATCCTAAATTGTACTTTACGTTGGTAGCATTTGCTTCACCGCTTGCAGGTGAGCCGGCATTTAAATAAGAGTTGTAGTAGCGGATAGCGTCATCCAACTTATTATCCCGGTACGCAATTTCGCCCTTCCAGAAATTGATGTAAGGAAGCATGGATGAATTGGCGGGATCTTTTAGGGCTTTGTCGAGTAAAGCATTGGCCTCCCCCAGTCTGCCGTCGTTTATAAATTCGGTAGCCCGACCAAATAAGATTCTCGCATATAATTTCTTTGCATTCTCTGAAGGCTTATCCAATGAATCCAGAAGATTCAATGCATCCGCATAATTGCTCGTGTTGGCGAGAACGGAAACAAGTAACTCTTTTGCTTCCTTGTTGTATGTGGAGTTTGGATATTCGCTCAAAAATGACTGGAGGCTGTTGAGTGCCTCATCCTGGTATCCCAATTCATAAGACAGCTTGGCGTAATTGTATTTTGAAACTTCTTTCAACGCTGGGCTGCTGCTATTCGAGGCGCAGAATAGGTATGCGTTTCTTGCATTTGCTTTTTGCCCCGTTTTTAAATAAGCATCTCCCAACATGTACATCGCGTGTTGGCTCAGTGTATCTTCCTTACCGCTCAACTGCTTGAATCCTTCGATGGCCTTCGGATATTTCTTTGCCTGGTAATAACAATAGGAAAGTTCGTAAAGATCTTCGCGTCGTACCTTCTGGGTTTTGTTTACATAGGCCTCAAGATAGGGAAGCGCCGCATCGTATTCACCGCGTTCAAAATGGGCGTGGCCGAGCAATTGATTCATTTCAACATCGTAATAATTACCCCCTTTCTTTAACTTCTGATCCGCATAAGCCATGGCTTCTTCTTTCTTACCCTGTATGTAATAGATCTGGGCAATGTAATAAGGGACGATGGTCTCATAATTTTTTTCGTTCTCTACAATCTTAAAGCTTGCCAGGGCGTCATTGTAATTCTTGTCCCTAAATGCGAGATACCCATAATAATAATTGGCATCAATGTAATTTGGATCGTCCTTGATCTGGCGAATGTTATTGAACAGCGGCTTGGCCTCATCAAATCGTCCAAGCGTGAAGTAGGCGTATCCCTGGTGAAACTTCATGTCAGCAATTTCGCGATTGCTAAGGTTGGCAATGTTGGACCGCTCATATGCTTGCGCGGCATCGGCAAATTGCTCGTGCCGATAATAATATTCGCCCAAGTGGAAATTTAACTGCTGGACCCTTGCGTTGTTTTTTTCATTGTCAATGTAAGTCGTTGCCATGTCTACCGCACGACCTTCATTTTGTTTTAGTGCACATGCAATCGTATAATAATTGATCTCCTGGACGGTAACGGGATTGTTCGCCTTGTCTGTCTCTTGCACAGATTGTTGCAACTCTTTCAATATGGGATAAGCAAGGCTGTATTGCTCCTTCTGGTAATATTCCTTTGCCTCTTTGAATTTCTCCTCCGGGTCGGAATAAAAACGAGATTGTTGTGCACTGACTGAAATACTAAGGAAGATGGCGGGGATCAGGATGTATTGATTCTTCATTTTGAGATGTCCTTTAAACCGATTGGATTAACGTCGTAAATATTCAACTTATTTCAGGGCTGACCAAACATCATTCCAAACAACTGTGGATAACTGCGGGTCTCGTTAATGTTTTAACAATTCATTCATTCTTGTTGGTGGTTGCTGGTAATTTGTTGCTGGTATTTACCTCGTAATTTGGTTCGAATGAAAAATAACTTTAAAGAAATCTTCACTAGCGTTATGCAACCATTAACTGGCAACCAGAAGCTACCAACAGGAACCAGCAACCAATTTCGTATCATTGCACCTCAAATTCACGCGTATGAAAATTGCCTCTACTCGTTACTCGGATCCCGCATTCAATTTCGCCACACTCATTTTACGTCTCGGCGGTGGCTCGCTCATGTTGGTGAACCATGGGCTGATGAAGTTGAATAACTTTGGCCAGATGTCCGAGAAGTTTATAAACCCCTTCCACATTGGATCTTCGACTACGCTGGCCATTGTAATTTTCGCAGAAGTTTTATGCAGTTCCCTTCTGATTCTTGGGTTGTTTACGAGGTGGGTATGCATACCCCTCATCATTGATATGGCCTTTGCCTTTATCAAGGTCCATCATCTGAACTATGCTCCGCCCCCCGCCGGTGGCGAATTGTCCTTGTTATTCTTAAGTATTTTCTTCACGCTGATATTTACAGGTCCAGGACAAATTAGTGTCGACAGACTGATCGGAAAGTAAATCCACTCATTAATCATTAATGTTCGCCTCAGAAACAAAAGTGCGAGTTCGCTATGCGGAAACAGATCAGATGGGTGTGGTGTATCACAGCAATTTCTTTTTATACTACGAAGTATCAAGGGCTGAATCCATTCGTCAGCTGGGGTTTACGTATGCCGACGTGGAAAAGATGGGCGTGATTATGCCGGTTGTGGAAGTACAGTCAAAATTCCTGCGGCCTGCGTTATACGACGACCTCCTTACGATCAAAACCGTTTTGAAAGAATTACCGGTCCATCATAAAATCGAATTTCACCACGAGGTATACAACGAAAAAAAGGAGTTGTTGGCTACGGGCAGGATCATTTTATATTTTATGGAAGCAAAGACGATGAAACGCACGACGACCCCGGGCGAGTTGTTGAAAAAACTTCAACCTTATTTTAGTTAATTTTAGCGCATGGAGAATGATCAGCCATTTTCACTGCAGCCAGGTAACGAAAATTCAGAGAGGAACCCTGATGAATCTTCATTGCAAGACTCATTCGTTTATCCGCCTAAACCAGAACCCGAAGAAAAAAAACGAAACGTATGGATTCGGTCCATTTCCAGTCTCGCTTTGTATTTGCTCATAGCTTATTATTTTTTTAGTGCGAACTGGATACTAGTCCTTATTCTGACTGGAATTGTTGTCTTTCATGAGCTGGGACATTTCCTTGCGATGAAGATCTACGATTACAAGGAACTTGGCATCTTTTTCATTCCATTGCTCGGCGCCTATGCCAGCGGCACCAAGAGAGAAGTGTCACAAAAACAATCAGCCATCATTTTACTCGCGGGACCCATGCCTGGAATTTTTTTGGGAATAATCTTGTATTTCATCACCAATGATCGGTTTGCAGATCTGCCGTATCAGACTTTCGGCCTCTTGCGAATTGCCGCGACCTTGCTCATCTTTTTGAATGTTCTCAACCTGCTACCTGTTTATCCTCTGGATGGAGGACAATTGGTGAACCGGCTGTTTTTGGATGATACCAATTTCATTGGAAAAATTTTTGTCCTTCTTTCAGCATTGGCGCTTGGATATTTTCTGATCAGACTTGGCATGACAAATTCTTTCTTTTATGTGCTGCTCATTTTTCCTGCCATGATGTTGGTGCGGTTGGTAACCGAAGACAAAAATGAGAAACTCACAAAAGTAATTGAAGCCAGAGGCATCAACCTGGAAAAAACTTATGAGGAACTCACTGATGAAGAATATTGGCGCATTCGAAACCTTTTGATTGAGAACAATTATCCCACCTTAAGAAATGTAAATCCCGCTCCGCCGTATGAATATTCAGCATACGAAGACAAAGTGGTAACCGCCATTGAAAATCTTTTGCAAAGAACGATTATCCAGGACCTGTCCTGGTTCGGCAAGGTCATTATCATTTTGATCTGGGTAGGTAGCTTCGCTGTCCCGTTTCTATTAAAAATGGACCTGCCCTTCATCCACCGTGGTTGAGGCCTTACCGGTTACCGGTTGCCCGTTACTAGTTTCTACTGTTAGTCACGACTCACGACTCACGACCAACGATCATCACTTCAACGCATCAAGTACCTTATACATTTTTTGCACAACAGCAGATGTTGAGCCATTGTAGTTATTCACGAGAAAAGAAAAGATATACTGAGTGCCGTCCCCAGCGGTATGGTACCCGCAAAAGCCTTTTACATCACTGATTGTTCCGCTTTTCATCTTCATATGGTTGAACTCGGGCAAGGCGTTAAAAAAATACGGAAACCAGGATTGTTTTGCTGCATACTTCAATACTTCTACCTGCGCATGTGTCGTAACCCGGTCTTGCGGGGAGAGACCAGAACCGTCTCTTATATTCAACTCGTCAGGATCAAGTCCCTTTTGTTTCCAGAAATCTTTTACAATCACAATACCGCTATCTGTTGCACCAAAACCTTTTTTCTCGTAGGCGAAAGTTTTTACCAATGCTTCCCCATAGAGGTTGATGCTTTTTTTGAGAAACCAGTAGATGATGGAATCAAGCGGAGGGGAAAAATGAGAAAGTAAAATCGTGGTATCGCTCCTTCAAACCGTTTTGGTTAGGGGCGTTAATTGAAGTGGAAGCTTTCCCCTTTATCACAATGCCCCTGGTAAGAAGAAATTTTGTTAAGGTGTCTCCCAAAAAAGCCTCAACCTGCGGAATAGACCCTGAGATCGTAAACTCGCCTTCACCTCGTGGTATTGTTCCAGTAATGAACCCGGAATCTGAATTTAAGCCTAAGTAGATATTGGTGTTATCCCCGGAGCCTTTACTCGCTGATTTGACGAAACTATTTAAGTTCAAATGCAAAG
>VBAU01000582.1:3791-4930 GCA_005883855.1 Bacteroidota bacterium | reverse complement strand
AATGTTTGGATTTTCCCTTCTTTCGGGGAGGGGGTTCAAGCGTCAATCCACGACTATCATGATAACTGGAGGTGGATTTACGTTTTGAGGAAATTGCAGGTCCTTCTGTAGGAAGTTTACCAGACTTGACTTTTCCCTTTTTGGTAGATCGATGCGAGGAAGAGTCATCCTCAACAACAACAATCTCAGGTTTGACTTTCCGCCTCAATGAAGAGGTTCGCGGGCCGCCACGTTTTCATTGCGGTCCGTCTGGGTTCTCCCTCTTTTCCCTTCGGAAGTCAGATCGACGTTTATTGCGAATAATATCCTTGATCAAATCCGTAATAACAGGGGCCCAATCTTTCGA
The DNA here is from genome assembly GCA_005883855.1 of Bacteroidota bacterium. GTDB lineage: Bacteria > Bacteroidota > Bacteroidia > Chitinophagales > Chitinophagaceae > VBAU01. The sequence continues at coordinate 4,584 of VBAU01000582.1, read as the reverse complement.
GTTAAATCGGGGAAAATTCCTTTGAACCTAGAACATCGATTACGCTTTTCAAAGAATAGAGGATTAAAAACGATTGGGAAACGTACAGCGTGCACCACATTAGTGATAATGGGACCATGTTGCTGTTCGTAGGGCTTGTTGAAGTCAACGTTCTGATGACCCATCAAGTATTTAACATCAGCCTTTCACAGGTTAGATGTACATGAGAGGGACATACACGAAAGTCCACGTATGCAGCGCGCGTTTTCTCAAAGCCAAAGAGTTCTTGAAATGTATATTCCTTTTCGACTGGAGCGCAGGGCGTTGATATTACCTTCGAAATGTCGCTGTCTTCATTGGAGTCACTACTGTCATCACCTGTGCTGTCATTGGATTCATCGGAAGAGGTCTCCGAAGGATCTGATTCATCGCTCAATACGAACTTGAGTTTTTGAGAAGACCCAGTATCTACACAAAAGTTAGCAACGAAAACTAAAAAGAATACCATGAGCAATCGAAACATCATTATCGATCTCTCCGTTTTCCTCCTCGTCCATCTTCTCGAGAAGTTGAGTATCATAGAATTGGAGGTCGGGGTGGAGAGTGGGGCTTGGTCTCCTGGCAGTAGATCCACGATCGTCAACCGAGACTACATTAGTTAAAAGATTGTTAGGAAGAGACCTTTTTTAGCCATTTTTGCAGCATTCGAATCATAATCGGAGACTATATTAGTAAAAATTGCTCGAGAGAGACCTTTCGTAGTTGAATTTGAGGCGTTCGAATTATTATGGGAGACTATATTAACAAAGAAATC
>VBAU01000582.1:1819-3642 GCA_005883855.1 Bacteroidota bacterium | reverse complement strand
AAGTGAGCTCAGCTGTGGCAACAGTCGATTTCATGGAAGACGCGGTGCGATCTGAATTAGAATTTGGAATTAAAAGAGAAATGGACATATCCGGGGTAGGGGGAGGGGGAGAAGGGATGTACCATCAGGACCAGTTCCACAACCAGAGACAATTGTTGATCCATTTGATGCAGATTTAGACATGACTGAAGTATCATTAATGAAAAATAACGAGGACAAAGTACGATTTGGAGCCCATTTTTGATGATCGACATTCTGAAATTCGGATGGCGATGGACCTGGGGATGGACTTGGAACACCAGGGATTTGTTGGAGTGCAAGCTTCCTATTAAGTACCTCAATTTCCGCTCGGAGTTGACGTTCTCTAGAAAAAGAGGAGGGGGATTGCTCACAAACAGAATTCGCCTGGATGAATGGTATATCATCCTCCAAATCCTCAGGCATTTGGGATGCGAATGTGGGTACAATTGATTCAGGAATCGATGGTGGGGCTTCAGGTACAGTAGATCCTGATTTCGAAGAAGCTACATCACCTATTTTAATCAGTGTAGGTAGTCCGGAATGATTACCAGGAGTAGAAGCCTTCTTGGCTCTTCCACATGGTTTCGAGCCAGAAACAGGTTGGGAGGCAGACTTAGGGGGCCTTTTTGCAGAGGCGGGCATGTTTGCACCAGCTTTCGAGCGTTTCGGGCGGTCAAACATATCAAATGAGTCGTAATAAGAGATGTAATATGGAGGTGTTGATGAAATGAGGGTGGATGCGGATGATGCTGAATTCTGTTGACATTTTGGACTTATGTAGGATTTCCGCACAATGCCTCAAAGCCGTAAGTTTACAAAATAAAGCCGAATCCCACCACTTTAGCCTTCACTGATCACGAAATTTTAAGTCAACAGCGCAAGCAATGGCTGGAGTAGTAGGGGACTATGTTATATGCGATTGTACGTTGAAATACCATGACCACTTTGTCACAAGTCGACAGCGACGGAGACACAGACAGCTATACCCTAGACGTACTGGCTTAATAGCAGATCAGGCTGGTGTGACCGACTCCCCCGAGCGCAATTTGGACCGAAATCTTCGAAGTCATCGGCAAGAAATGCTAAGGCAGACTCAATCACAGATGGAAGAAGATGATGCAGAGTATTACCACAATTGAATGGTGCTAATGTCTTAGTAAAGAACCCACAACTCCACGGGGAACACGCCTTCGAAATGAGCGAGAATCTCCCCGTGCAAGTCATATTTTTGGGGATTTTGGAGATGACAACTTCAATCAGGGCGGTACCAATGACTATCACGAATTTGATGGCTCTTTTCTTAACGACCAAGGGGATGTCGACAATGATTCAATTGGCGCAGAAGGACAATCTTTGCCCGATTCTGGGGCTTCGGAAAGTGATAACAGGAACAACGAAAACGAACTGATCGACGAGGATGAGGATGATTTTGGAGAAGGCTACAGTGACTTAGATGACATCCCTGAGGGATTTCATATACATGATCTTCCAGAGTATCAGAGCTTCGACGACGAGAAGGTACAGTGGGAGCTGGCCAGACTCAAGGCTTTGTCGAGTACGTCAATCGATTCCAGTAATGTGATCTAACTGTAGCATATGAACTCTCATCTGAATGGCTGGATACCATAAGACTCTTCAGTTGGAAAGTATCTGCCAACGTGAGTGACACTGCTTACAATGCCCTTCGAAGGGTTGTTTCTCGGACAGTCGATGTTGAGTCATTGTTTGTCACGCGCCAATACCTGCAATCTCAACTTGGCCTTAGCATTAAAAAGTATCATCGCTGTATAAACAACTGTGTA
>VBAU01000582.1:1085-1752 GCA_005883855.1 Bacteroidota bacterium | reverse complement strand
TCGAGCAACATTCGACTATTTGCCCATCATCCCCCGTCTCAAACTTCTTTTCGCTAGTCATTTGCAGGTTGAATCAATGCGGTACCCCACTACACTACGCGCCAATCCCTGGGAAGACAGGATTAGAGATGTCTGGGATGGGGAGGTGCTGAGGTTTTGGGTAGAGCAAGGTACCGGTTCCTAGGTGCATGACTAACTGTAAGGATACTTTGATGACCCACGTACGGTTGCATTGCACTTTTCCACTGATGGAGTGCAAATATATCGAAATGCAACGGTTGAAGTTTGGCCTTTCCTTGTTATGAATCTTAATCTCCCTCCCGAGCAACGTTACAACGCGAATAACTTTCTCCCACTCGGTTTGTCTCCTGGACCTTCTCAACCCAAAGACATGGATTCGTTTCTGGATCCTTTCATTAAGGAACTCGAGGCTCTCGATAATGGTGTGCCTGCCTACGATGCATTCGAAGGTGCTCCCTTTCTTTTGAAAGCGCGACTTGTCCTTCTTACAGGTGATACTCCTGGCTTCTCCAAACTGCTCCACCTGTCAGGTCACATAGGCAAATTACCATGTCGTTTCTGCCGAATCAGTGGCTGCCAATACTACATTACATTCAGAGCGAAAAAGACCAGACGCGAAGGACAGAAAGTACAATACTACTATCCA
>VBAU01000582.1:0-968 GCA_005883855.1 Bacteroidota bacterium | reverse complement strand
GCACAACTCCTTGCGCAGATTCGAGATAGCGGCATCAAAGGTCGTTCGCCACTTGCCAACCTTCCTACGATTGTATTGCCTGAGTCGTGTCCTGTGGATGTCATGCATCTTGTCTTTCTCGGTCTTGTGCGCGATCTTTGCAGATTGCTCAACGGAACGTATTTTAAAACAACAGAGCTGAACAATCATGGTGGGCGGATCACTGAAAAGCAGTGGAAGGACATTGGAATCGATATGGCAAAGATTGAATCTCCGACATCATGGGGCCGATATCCTCGTAATATCGAGAAATACATCAAGAGCTTTAAGGCGGAAGAGCTTTCTAATTTCTTGATACATTATTCGCTGCCATTGCTCTTTAATCGGGTTAATCAGGCGACTTTCAAAGCATGGCAAAGCCTGGTTCTTGCGCTGTCGATATCCATTTCCTATGAAATTCGATATGAAGAGGTTGAGCTTATCCAAAAACATATCCTCATCTTTCTGCATTTCTGAATATGAACGTCTCCCGGCCTGCAAGTATACTATACATGCTCTCGCACACCTAATTGATGGTATCCGGAACTGGGGTTCTGCTTCCTACTTTTGGCAGTTTCCAGAGGTATGACTCCAAAGGATTATTGTCGCTAACATATTAAAAGGAGAGGCTTTGTGGGATTTTGGTAGGCGAAATCAAAAGTCGGTCTCATGGGTCTGCGAACTTGTCGATACTCATGCATCAGCACCAGTTGTTAAACTTTGCATCCATGTTTGAAATCATACAGCATGATTCTCCTGAAGATGATGAAAATGACGATGACGGTGGTTGTCAACCACGCCGTCCTCAAACCTTCATTTCCGCACCTGATCATTAGCCGCCATCCTTCAGGTTTCTATTGCCCCGGAAGTCCACTAGCCTGACTCCACTACAAGTACGACACTTACGTATTCATTACAAGACCTTGTATTCAATCCCGAATCTCAACGAT
>VBAU01000581.1 GCA_005883855.1 Bacteroidota bacterium | reverse complement strand
TAGATCAGATAGGGATACACTCCCATTTTGCTTTTGTCGTTGTAGGAAAGATCAGGACTGATCATTGTCCAGGTTTCTCCCGCGTCGTCCGACCTGTACAGATGCTGCAGACCGTGGTAGATTTTTCTGTGATCAAACTTTGAGATCAGAGTTCCCGCCAGCCATTCGCCGCGCAAGGAATCAATCGCTCCAACTGAAAACGTTTTGATTCGATCGCTCCAGAGACTATCTGGCTTTCTCATGTCGCTTTTCATCAACCTGCCATAATAGCTACTGGAAAAAACAATGCTGGAATTTTCCGGATCGACCTGAACCTGCGTGCCTTCACCCCCTGGGGCCATCTTCCACTCTCGGATCGTTGAATCTCTCCTGTCCGGCGCAATCAATACGCTTCCCGTCATCGTCCCTTCATCCTGGACCGCCCCAAAAACGTTGAACGGGTTTTCCATGTCATAGGTCACGGTATAAAATTGCGTGGTGGGGATTTTGTCGAAAAAATTTTTCCACTTCACACCGCCATTATTTGTCAGGGTAACTCCTCCATCATTTCCAACAATTATCCTATCAGGATTTTCTTCATCAAACCACAACGCATGATTATCACCATGCGTCCAATCACCTGTCGTATCTGTTGGATTCCATTGTTTCCATGTTTTACCGCCGTCTTCTGAAATCGCTTTTTGCACTCCGAGGGCATATACTTTATTCTCATTTTTCGGATGCACGCGGATCTGGCCAAACACCCAACCATAGGTTCCGGAGAATGGACGAAAGAAATCATGCACCTCGCCCATCTTCTGCCAGGTCTCGCCTTTATCCATGCTTCGGTAAATTGCCCCGCCGACGACTACTTTTGCCTTTCATATGAATCAGTTTCGCCTGGCCTGGGGTCACGCTTCTTTTCATGATCGTCTACAAATGCGTAAACAACATTCGGATTGGAATGTGAAACAGCGATTCCAATGCGACCTGTGTATTTTGTGTCAGGCAAACCATTATTGATGATCTTCCAGTTTTTTCCCCCATCATTAGTCTTGTAAATGTGGTCTCCGTCTTCAGGAACGGGATCGCTCCAGCGTCGACGAATACGATTCCACATGCTGGCAAAAAGCGTATTTGGATCCGATGGATCCATCACCAAATCAATGCACCCGGTTTTTTCATTCACAAACAAGATGTTCTTCCACGTCTTGCCGCCATCTTTACTAAAATAAATTCCGCGGTCTTTGTTATAACTCCATTCATTTCCACTTGCGGCGACATAAACAATATTTGGGTCTTTTGGATGCACAACAATTCTTGCAATAGTTCCGGTGTTCTGAAGACCCGTGTGTCGAAAAGTTTTCCCTCCATCTGACGATCGGTATACCCCGATTCCGGGCAATGATGCCCTGAAAATATTTGCTTCACCTGTGCCTACATAAATAACATCCGGATTTGAGGGAGCCAGTGCAATACTTCCTATTGATAAGGTGGCTTGTTGATCAAAAAGAGGCTTCCAACTCACACCAACATCTTCCGTTTTCCATAAACCACCTGTAGCAAAAGCGGCATACATAATATTGGGATTACCGGTTACACCAGCCACATCGACGCAGCGTCCACTCCGGTTATCGGGGCCGATCAACCGCCATTTTAAGGTTTTGTAAGGTGATTGCTGAATCATAGATTTTTGCTTCGAAAACGCTGCAAGCTTTTGACTTCCTGTCGTCACCTGGGCCCTGGCATAAAAAGAAAGGCTCAGCCAATAAGTAATTACCACTACCGATGAAAACGGTTTCATATTTTGTTTCTAATTTTGACCGATAATTTTAATGGAAACTTACGGAAAGATACTGTTGATTGCGATGCCAGCATTTCTGTCTCTCGTGTTATTCGAAAAGTGGTGGGGCTGGTACAAAGGCAAAGACACCGTGCGAACCATGGACATGGTCAGTAGCTTAAGTAGTGGGGTCACCAACGTAACAAAAGATGTTCTCGGCTTAAGTATCACCATTATCACTTATGCCTGGTTGGTTGATCGACTTGCGATCGTACACATTCAATCCACAGTGTGGACGTATGTAGTCGCCTTTGTCGCTATCGACTTTGCCGGATATTGGGTTCATCGCTGGAGCCATCACATCAATCTTTTCTGGAATCTGCATGTTATTCATCACAGCAGTGAAGAGTTTAACCTTGCTTGTGCGCTACGGCAAAGTATTTCCGAATTGGTCAAAGTATTTGCTTTCCTGATGCTACCGGCAGCATTGCTTGGTGTACCAGCAAACGTGATCGCAACGGTTGCGCCACTGCAGTTGTTTGCGCAGTTCTGGTAT
>VBAU01000239.1:1398-9460 GCA_005883855.1 Bacteroidota bacterium | reverse complement strand
TGCATCCTTCCCAAAATGCATCGTCCTGCGTGAGCTCTGAATAGGTGACGGGCTCGTAACCCAACTCCGAATTTATTTTCATTACGGCAAGCCCCGTGGTGAGTCCAAAGATTTTTGCGTCGGGGTATCTTTCTCTCGATAGATTGAAGATTTTTTGCTTGATGGCCTTTGCCACACCGCTCTTCCGGTATGCGGGCGCAACGACCAACCCGGAATTGGCCACGTATTCACCATGGCTCCAGGTTTCAATATAACAAAAGCCAACCCAATCGCCATTATCGGTGACGGCAATAATGGCTTTGTCCTGTTCCATCTTTTCCGCTATGTATTCAGCAGGGCGACGTGCAATTCCCGTTCCGCGAGCCTTGGCAGATGATTCCATTTCATCCGTTATGGTTTTTGCGTACACTTTATCTGCGGGAGTCGCAACCCTGATGATTATATTTTGAGTGTCCAATGTAAAACGATTGATAAGTCGGCGGATAACCAATAAAATTTCACTGATAGGGGCCTTGGTTATTGGCTCGTCCTATCAGAGTCCAGGTCGGATGAGATAGCGGAAAAGATCAAAGCATACTGAGTATACCCCTGTTGTAATAGGAGCGTGAAATGGGAATTGCTTTGTATGTGTCAGAATGTTGTTCACGTTTTTCAATCTTACAAAAACCCTGCCCGCCTTAACGGACAGAGTTTACAAATGTATAAAATAAATAAAGTCGTTGTCAATTTTTTTTGTTAATAAAACAGTTGTTAGTCGAGCAATTATTTTATGGGGCGGGCTGCATCAATACTATAAAGCTTCGGTTGCGTCGCCTGCCGACGCTTCGGTCGGCATCGAGACATTTATCGTCCCGACTCTTGTGCGTTCGGTTCCGCTACGCGGCTGTGGGGCGCTCAGATTTCAACCGGCCAACAATAAAAAGATCGCTGGTCGTTTATGTATATCGATCTTTTCTTTTTTCTCCGAAGGGGTGCTTTTGGACCAATTGGCTATCGTCTTTGTTTTTATCCATTCGGTCTTGCCTGTAAGATCGACAGCTATGCAAAACTTGGTAACCGGCTTGCAGGTCTTTATTACCGATTCAATAACCTGGTTGTTACGATAAGGCGTTTCAATAAATATTTGTGTGCAGTTTCTTTTCTGTGATTCGGATTCCAGGTCCCGGATAGCTTTTATGCGTTCGTGCTCATTGATAGGAAGGTACCCGACAAACTGAAATTGTTGACCGTTCATGCCGCTGGCCATGAGCGCAAGCAAAATCGAATTCGGCCCCACAAGCGGTTTCACTCGCAAATTCATTTCATGCGCAACAGCAACGAGTTCCTGACCAGGGTCAGCAACTCCCGGGCATCCCGATTCGCTAATAATTCCAATGTGTTTTCCTTCCTTGATTTTTTGTTTAAACATTTCAGACGCATCGAAGGCGCCAGACACGACGAACCATTCGTACTGGTCTATCGCTATTTCTTTGAAAACTTTCTTAAGAAAACGTCGTGCTGTTCGTTCGTTCTCTACAAAGAATACCTGGCAATTTTTTACAGCATCAACTATGTAGGAGGGAATTGTTTCGACGGCTTCATCGTCCAACAAGGAAGGAATGAGATAAACAATACTTTTCAATTTGCTCATGACTTTCCAATTACGTTCGAAGTTCGTAAGCCCCCTTCGGGGGTTTGGGGGCTTTTATTCTGGATTCACCTTATACAAACTCAACGTTGCCGCCACAACAGCATAAGCCGGGGCAAACACCCATCCCACAAACAAAATAGCGTGGAGACTATAAAACACCAGTCCATTTCCACTGATGTAATCAATACTTTTTGAAGCCGGCAGTTTGTGACGCTCGCAACTGTAGTCGATCATCGAAAATCCGTAATAATAACACTCGGCGAACAAAGCGATCAGCGGAGTGATCCAGCCAACCACAGGTATCAGTGTTAATAGTAAAAGCCCGACCAGGTAAAGAGTTTGCGAAAGTGTATTTCGCAACGCCAGCTTCGTTCCTCTCCAACAATCTTTCGTCAGTTGTTTAAAATTGAAAGGAAACTCTTTTCCTTCAATGATCGATTCTGTCTTCTCGCTCAGGTATGCAAAAATCGGGGAGCCAACGATCAGCCAGATGTATTTAAACAATGAGAAATAAAACAGCATGAGAATAAGCCACAGGATGACGCCCGCGAAAGTGAAAAAGAAACCCAGCCAGCTATTTTGAAATTTCGCGATCCAGCCCCCCAACCCTGTTGACAGGGTGAGATATTGGATAACGGCTGTGGCCGACTTGCCAAAGAAATACATGCTTGCTCCAAACAGAATGGCATATACAATTCCCGGCACAATGATCCACTTCCACAATTTGTGCGTTACGATAAAACGATGTGCCTCGAAATAGGATTGTATTGCTATTACAATTTCTTTTAGCAAGGCATAAATTTGAGTAAATATAAAGAAGGAACAAGAATAATGAGCAAGTCGGGCCGGCTGACGCCGGTCGGGCGGGGAACGAGGAATATAAAATAAGGAACAATCGCCATGAAGAAACTGGAGTTTTCATTTTATCAACGGCAGAATGTTGTTCAAATCGCAAAGGAATTGTTGGGGAAAATTCTTGTGACGAATTGGAATGGCATCATTACTTCCGGGCGCATTGTGGAATGTGAAGCATATGCAGGAGCAATTGATAAAGCGTCACATGCATCGGCGGGCAGACGAACAGCTCGTAATGAAATCATGTATGGCGAAGGCGGCTACGCATATGTGTACCTCTGCTATGGTATTCATCACTTGTTCAACGTTGTGACCAATTCGAAAGAAATACCACATGCGATTCTTATTCGCGCATTGGATCCGCTGGAGGGAATTGAAGAAATGTTGCTGAGGACAAATAAGAAAAAATTAGATTATACACTAACCCGCGGTCCTGGAAATGTTTCAAAAGCCCTCGGGATTTCTACCAAACATACCGGCACATCATTACTCGGCAAAAAAATTTTCCTTGCAGATGATGGCGCAAAATTCAGCAAGAAAGTGCTGGCAGCCTCACCGCGGATTGGAGTTGATTACGCGGGCAAAGATGCTTTGCTTCCTTATCGATTTTATATAAAAGGAAATCCGTTTGTGAGCGGGAAGCCTAGATGAATAATGAATGATGAACAAGGAATATCGAATGCTGAAGTTAGGCCAACTTTATAATTCATTATTCCTTGTTCGATATTCGACATTCTTATGACCGAATGCTTCGTTCATCTTGGATCGTTCAAATTCTTTTTCGTTGTTGGCGATCCAGATTGTCGCTGCGCCGTTTCCGATAAAATTAGTTAGCGCTCTCGCCTCAGACATAAATCTATCAACTCCGAGTAAGAGCGCCAGCCCTTCGATTGGAACAACTTTAATTGCACTGATTGTTGAAGCCAGCACCACAAATCCGCTACCTGTAACACCCGCCGCTCCTTTGGAAGTAACCATCAAAATACCAATGATGCTGAGGATTTGCGTACCACTCAGATGTACATTGAACGCTTGCGCTAAAAATATCATGCACATGGATAAATAAATTGTAGTTCCATCCAGGTTGAACGAATAGCCGGCAGGTACAACTAATCCCACCACCGATTTGGAACAACCCATCCGTTCCAATTTTTCCATTAGAGAAGGAAGTGCAGCTTCAGAAGAAGATGTTCCCAGCACAACCAATAACTCCTCCTTTATGTTGTTAAGGTATTTTAGAATGCTAACGCCATAATACTTCAATATCAAGCCCAGCGCGCCAAAAATAAAAATGATCATCGTTACATACACGGTACCCATAAGTTTGGCTAGAGGTATCAATGTTGATATTCCATATTTACTGATCGTGTAGGCCATTCCTCCAAAAGCACCGATGGGAGCGAAGACCATGATTACATGAAGGATCTTAAAGACATACTTTGCAAGAAGCCTCAGGAACTCAGTTATCTTTTCATGATGTTTGTTTCCGTTCAAGACAATGCCAAGGACCAATGCGACAATTAGAACCTGAAGCGTTGAATTATCTTCCAAAAACTTTAACCAGCTAAATTCGGTGTGTGTGAATTTCGTCATATCTCCGGTCTTTATGTGACCGGTTGAAATTCCGTGTCCGGGTTTGATGATCAATGCTACTGCTACACCGATGATGAGTGCGAACGTTGTAACGATCTCGAAATAGAGCACAGCCTTTGCCCCGACCCGACCAACCTTTTTGAGGTCCCCCATACTGATTATACCCAGTGTTATCGTCACAAATATGATGGGGTTGATTAGCAACTTCACCGTGCTGATAAAAATACCTGCGAGGAACTCACTAATGGTGGAACCTATCGTTATTTCCTGGCCAAGAATTTTTGTTTTTATAGGAGAGGATAATACCTGGTGCAATGCAAATGAAGGTGCGAAATAACCGACCAATATCGCAGCCGTGATGGCTATCAAAACCCAGAATGTTAGATTGGTAAATAACTTCTTCACCTTTCAAAAATAAAAAAGGCACGGGAGTGTCTGTGCCTTTTGATAATATAATGTTGAGCTGAGCTAGAATTTTGGGCAATTCATCTTCTTCGCGTTGGGATCTGTTGGTTTTTTAATATAGATCAATGAGATTTCTGCACCGCCTCGCATTTCAGAACCTGGTTTCAGGCTGCTGGTATTGACATCATACGTGGCTCCTATTTGGAAGTTTCCAAACTCTAATCCAATGTAAGGGATCACTGCATCTCCAAACCGGAACCAAGTACCGAGATACAGATTGGTCGGGTCATCAACATCACCGTTAAGATTCAACGCATACGCGCCACCGATCACGGTGTTATGCGCCTTCGCCTGCATGCTGTGGTTAGCACTAAAATGCAAATAATTGTTTTGCCCCACGGGGATCTTGCCGCCACCTTGAAATGTTACCCTCGGGTTCAAATAGAAATAAGGCCCATCGTGAAAATTTTCTCTTGGCCGGTTGATGTGATACATCGAAGCACCGAGATAAAAATTATTATAGCCGTTCGTCGATCCGTTATAAAAAACGCCGGCATTTAGATCGAAATAGGAAACGCTCACTCTATCATTCGGAAACTGTTCAAGCGTCGATCCTGTAAATCCGGAAGTTGTTAACTGATCTTCAAAATAAACCTTACTTACGTCGAGCCTCTTACTAACAAATCCTCCCTGGAAGCCGAGTCCTATCTGGTGAAAGCCATCCTCGTCAATGGCTTTATGGTATGCAACGGAAAGATCAATTGTATTTGTTTTCAGGACGCCATCGCCAGCCTGGTCGGCAAAGCCCAATATTCCTACTCCAAATTGATCATAGTCTGGAATACGGTCTTTAAGAATTCCTGCATCAAAAGATGCTGTGTAAGTAGTAAAAGCGTTATAGATTGTTGGCCATTGGTTGCGATAGTTACCAGCGACCCGGTAAACGCCATCAAATTTTCCCGTGAGAGCCGGATTTAATGTAAGAGGCGAAGCGAAAAATTGGGAAAAATTAGGGTCTTGCGCGGATACTGCAGTCATCAATGCTCCACAAATAGTTACGGTTAAAAGCAGTTTTTTCATCTGGGAAAAATATCGATTTGAAAAATACGACAATTGCCACAAGATTTGAAATAAAATCGGCCAAATCGTTAGTTAAAGTTGCCTTAGTGTAAAATTTGGAAATCGTGCAAAGAAGCGGAAGGATTAGTATTTATCCGATGGGTCAGTTTCGCATTCATTCTTCACCATTGAGCATGCGGACGCTTGCGGTCGGCGTCCCGACCAGCTTCGCCGCGTCGGGATTCACCATCATCACATTTGAACTTTGACCCCAAAAGCCAGGTCGCCGGCGTCTCCCAGGCCGGGGACGATATACCCTTTGGCCGTTAGTTCGTCATCAATATCGCCGCACCATATCGTTACAAACGGATCTTCTCTTTTTACGTACTCAATTCCAACGGTGCAAGCAATGGCAACTACAACATGTATCTCTTTGGGCCGCCCTTCTTCCTTTAGAAATTGGATGGTCTTTACCAATGATGATCCCGTGGCCAGCATCGGATCTGAAATAATAAGAATGCGATCTTCCATTTCGGGACAGGATATATACTCGAGGCTTATTTCAAATGATCCATCTTTTTGATGCTTTCGGTAAGCAGAAATAAAGGCATTGTCCGCCCGGTCAAAAAAATTAAGAAGCCCTTGGTGCAAAGGCAAGCCGGCCCTGAGAATCGTAGCCAGCACCGGTTGCTCGGTCAGCATTTTTGACTCTGCAATGCCTAGTGGAGTTTGAATTTCCTTTTCTTCAAACGGTAATTGTTTGCTGATCTCATAAGCAGCTACTTCTCCAATACGTTCGAGGTTGCGTCGAAAACGCAGCCTGTCTTTTTGAATTTCGACATCACGCAATTCAGCCACCCAGTTTGTTACCAGGCTGTGTTGCTCGCTGAGATTGATGATCATTTTGGTAAGGTTGGTTTTGGTTAGTCTTTGCCACAGAGTAAATCCCGGACTATTCGACGTCTTTATTCGGTTCAGCTTACTTTTGGCAATTCTATTCCGATAAAGGTCGTGAGTAAAATTATAAATCCAAAATGATTTACAGAGCCATCGGCGCCATGAGCGGTAGTTCTCTGGATGGACTTGACATTGCGTTTGCCGAGTTCCAGGAGAATGCCGGGAAGTGGTCTTATGAAATCAAGGAAGCAGATTGCTATTCCTATAGTGACGCGTGGATAAAAGAATTGAAAACCGCTACATCCTTAAATGCTTTGGATTACCAACTGCTCCACGTTGCATATGGCCATTATATAGGACAGCAAATAAATAAATTCATTGATGAAAAGAAATTGAATTATCAGGTCGCACTCATCTCGTCCCACGGACATACGAGTTTTCACATACCTTCCAGACAAACCACAGCACAACTTGGAGATGGCGCTGCAATAGCGGCAGAAACACAATTGCCAGTTGTTTCCGATCTGAGATCACTGGATCTTGCCTTTGGAGGAGAAGGCGCGCCAATCGTCCCAATCGGTGAGAAATTACTGCTCGGAGATTACAATTACTTCTTGAATGTTGGCGGGATCGCGAACATCTCCTTTAACGGAGAACCCTACGTGGCCTTTGATGTGTGTGCCGCCAACCGGGTTTTAAATATGTTGGCGAGCGAGGTGGGTGAAAATTATGACGAAGGCGGACGACTGGCAAAAAAAGGAAAAATCGATCAACAGTTACTGAATAGTCTAAACGGTTTAGACTACTACAAAAAACCCTTTCCGAAATCACTCGCCAATGAATTTGGAACCGCCATTGTTTACCCAATGATCCGGGATTCAGGGAGTGAAATTCATGATGCATTGAGAACTTATGTTGAACACATCGTATCTCAAATCGGCGAAGCGATTAGCGATGGTCAACGGTCAATGCCTGCCGGCCGGACAGGCGGACTCAATGTTCAACACTCAATGTTGGTAACGGGTGGCGGAGCATTCAACGATTTCTTGATTGAACGGTTAAAAGAAAAGTTAGCGGGGTTGAACGTCGGGGTTGTTGTGCCGGATGAAAAACTTGTAAAATATAAGGAAGCAATGATCATGGCCTTCATGGGAGTGCTGCGGTGGCGACAGGAGTATAACGTATTGTCGTCTGTTACCGGTGCATCAAGAGATAACATTGGCGGGGCTTTGTGGATAGGGCAGGAGGCGTGATTGTGAATAGTCAATAGTCAATGGTCAGTAGTCAATATGCACTTGGCAGTCCTAAAGATTCACGATTCACCATTCACAATTCACAATTCACAACCCCAGCACCGTTCTCAGCTTTGCATAACCATTCCGGCTAACAGGCACGCGGCCTCCTGACTTTAGAATGGCAATATGGTTGTCCTTTTCATAAGGATCGATCCTGGTGATTTGCTGAACATTGACAATGTATGAGCGATGTGAACGAACGAATTGTTGAGGGTCCAGCGTTCTTTCAAAATGATTCATGGTTTTATTTTTCAGGAAACTTCCCTCATGCGTATGAACTTTCACGTAGTCGTCAGCAGCTTCTAAAAAATAAATATCCTGCGCTGGA
>VBAU01000239.1:0-1389 GCA_005883855.1 Bacteroidota bacterium | reverse complement strand
ATCTTACTTCCCGTTTTTACGACCACACGCTGACTTTGTGCGGGCGAATGGGACGCCGTTTCCAATAGCTCACTTGTATTCTTTTCGGAGCCCGTTGCATGCTCTTTCCATTTTTGAATTGCTTTATCAAATCTTTCCTGGTTAAATGGTTTGAGTAAATAGTCAACCGCGTGCGTCTCAAACGCCTTAATAGCGTATTCGTCAAAGGCGGTAGTAAAAATTACGGCAGGTCGTTGATCCAATAATTCCAGCATCTCAAAGCCGTTGATCTTTGGCATCTGGATGTCGAGAAAAATAAGATCGGGCTGGTCTTGTTGGATGGCTTTGACTCCCTCGAATCCGTCATTGCATTCCTGGGCAATTTCAAGCTCCGGATATTTTCTTAAATATTCGCGTACAATACTTCTTGCCAGCGGTTCGTCATCAATGATTATTGTTTTCATGTTATATTCTTTGAGCTTAGGTTCTAGTTGCTTTTAAAGTATCTGCCATATCCTCCTGCGCGGGTACTCTGATAATTACTACAAAGCAGTTCTTTTCTTTATTTATTTCCACGAGGTCATTTCTCGCAAATAACAAGTACAATCTCCGTTTTACAGAGTTCAATCCAAAGCCTGTTCCCTCGGGCATTTGCATGTCGGCATCAAATGGATTCATCACAGCAACAACCAAATGTTTGTCGAGGACCCTTGCTCTCAACATGATCGTTACTTCTCCTGTTGTTCCGTACAAACCGAATTTGATGGCGTTTTCCATCAGCGGCTGGATTAACAATGAAGGGATCTTCCAGGAAGTGGCATCTTCTGAAATATCCATTTCCGTTTTGAGACGATAGCCGAAGCGAACTTTTTCAATTTCCAAATACAGCTTCAAATGCTCCAGCTCCTCTGAGAACCTAATGAACTGGTTCTCTTCTCTTCTCATTGTGCCGCGCAGGAAATCAGAAAGCTGCTGCACCATTATCCGGGCCTCATCCGGCTTAATGCTGATCAATGCGTTGATACTATTAAGGCTGTTAAACAGGAAATGCGGTTGCAACTGTTGCCGCAATTTAAAAAGCTCTGCTTCCTTTGACAATTTTTCCGCATCCGTCTTTCGTTGTTCCGTTTGTTTTTGTTCCTGTGAATTAAACCACACAACACTAATCAACGACACGCAGCCCAATATCAATAAGCCGAAGCTTCCGCGTACAGGCATTGAGCTTTTTAAGAATTGGTGATACCCATCGAAATGTCCTGCAGCCACCATCAATAACCAATGGTTCAATGCCAGCCAAATCCCCATCAGGAACAAACACCAGGTTAAAATATTGACATAACGTTCTCTTCGCGGAGTGTAAAAGCGAAGAGTATTCATGATCAGCAACGAAAACAACAACAGGGAAACGAT
>VBAU01000580.1:530-3245 GCA_005883855.1 Bacteroidota bacterium | reverse complement strand
AATATCCACATATCAATTTCAAAACGCTTTAATTTTTAAAATTGCTTTTTTTCTAAAAAAGGATATAATAATTTTTTTATGTTATCTCATGAAGTTGTATATCTAGTAAAAGAACAACGTTCTGTACCTCTAAATTATACTAATCAAAAAGCAGGTAATCAAATCCAAAGGTTAGATAGTGATGATCCAAGATATAAAGATATTTATGAGGATGTGACTGGATATATTGATCAAAAACAATACGAAAAAGTTATGATGATAAGAGAAACAGTTGATGTAACTCCTCAACTTCCTATAAAAACTCGAAGCAGGAGACAAGTTCTTGTGGAGGTGAATAAGAATTTGGCAAATATTAGTATAAGACCACCACTAGATAACATACAACCAAAAGTAACAATGGACGAAAATGTGATATATGCAGTTGGGAGAATAAAGAACTTTGGGATTGGCAAATTTTTTAGTGCAGAAGGATTTTTAATAAAAAGAAGAAAAAACACAATAGGTAACTCAACAAATCAAAAAACCTTTGCTACTGTGTAATACCCCCCTTGCTCTCTTTCTTAATAATTCGTATAATAAACAGATGCATTTAGAATCACTTCTTCCAGCAATGGGATATTTTGGAATTACCGCAATTATTTTTGCAGAATCAGGACTTTTGATTGGGTTTTTTCTTCCCGGAGATAGTTTGCTTTTTACCGCAGGATTTTTAGCATCACAGGGAATTTTCAATATTTATTTTCTTGCTTTTCTTATGTTCGCCGCAGCAGTAATCGGGGATAGTGTAGGATACGCGTTTGGGAGTAAAGTAGGCAAACGCTTATTTCAGAAAAAAGAATCTGTTTTCTTTCACCCGGATCATTTAAAAAAGGCAGAAAGTTTTTATGAAAAGCATGGAAAAAAAACAATTGTCCTTGCAAGATTTTTACCGGTTATCCGGACATTCGCACCAATTGTTGCAGGTATAGGTAATATGCGTTACCGGGAATTTCTCACATTCAATGTTATTGGTGGACTTGTCTGGTCACTTGGTTTAACATACAGCGGATATTTTTTGGGAAAAGCAATTCCCGATGTAGATAAATATTTGCTGCCGATTATTGTACTAATTATTATTCTTTCTACGTTGCCTCAAGTGATTCATATTGCCAAAGATCCGGTAATGCGTAAACAAATAGTACAATTAATAAAAAGACTGTTTAAAAAAGCGCCTGAGCAATCATACTAATGGGTACACTTTATATAGTTGCAACTCCAATTGGAAACCTTGAAGACATAACTGTTCGTGCTGCAAAACTTTTGACAGAAATAGAAATTATTGCATGTGAAGATACCCGGCACAGTGGTATGCTTCTGGAACATTTACGCAACACCTATTTACAAAATCCAATGCTCGCGAAAAAGCCACGACTGATTTCTTTTTATGATGACAATGAAGAAAAGCGGATTCCGGAAATTATCGACTTACTTAAATCAGGAAAACATGTCGCACTTATTTCTGACGCAGGAACGCCGGGAATTTCTGATCCGGGGTTTACGCTGGTTCGCGCGTGTGTAAAAGAGCGTATTCCAGTTACATCGATACCAGGCGCATCATCTGTCATTGTAGCGCTCACCCTGTCTGGTTTGCCAACAGATAAATTTACTTTCCTGGGATACTTACCAAAAAAAGAAGGAAACGCAACAAAGCTATTGGAAAATGTAAAAAAGTCTCAAGAGCTTATTAAAACAACAGTCATTTTATTTGCAAGTCCCCACCGGCTGGTTGGAGATTTAGAACTACTCAAAAAAAGAAGTAATCCGGGGAACTATCAATACTCTTTTGGCAAAATACGAAACCAAAGAACCAAAAGGGGAATATGTGATGTTGTTTCATTGAATTACTTTTTTTTCTGCCTCGCTGATTAATTTTCTGGTACGTTCAATCACATGAGGAGAAACAGAAAGACTGGTGATGCCCAGGCGGATTAATTTATTCAATACTTCAGGATATAAAGAGTCTTTGTAAAAACAGGAAGTGATACCGTATTTGTGAGAGGTCTTAATAACTTTTGCATATGTCCAGAGAGTAGCTTCTGTTTGTTTATCAATAATGGAAGTGTCTTTTTCTGTTCCGCGTAATAAACGGGAGATATTATTTGCGTTAACACAAACACCATCAATACCAACAGAAATAACTCTTTCAAGTTCAATAACATGTGACGGAATTTCCAGCATAAACCAAAATTTACAAGTGGGTGAACGATGTAATCCTGCCTGAATAATTTTTTCTTTTATTTCCCGTAATTCCTGTACAGTTCGCGCAAAAGGAAACATAATCCAGAGATTTTTTACCCCCTTTTTTTCACGGATAGTTTGTATGACTTTGAGTTCTATTGCAAACTCACGGCTATTTATATCAGCCAATCTATACACTATTGGACGGGGAAAGAGGACTTTACAAAATGTTACTAGTTCTTTTTCCAGAGAATTTTTTTGTGAATGTTTTTTTGAAAACAATAGTGTACCGTCAACGATACGTGTTTCAGCACTTGCTACAAGTGCAGATTCTTCTGCATGCATATAAAGTTTTGTTGCAGTTTTGGGATATTCAGGATCACCTTTTAATAACAACTGAGAACTATGAACCAGGAACTCAGAATTTTTTTCTTCTTTTTCATTCTTTGTTTTTAATTCTAAGTTTAGAGTTGTCACCGGTCTGGTTTGCATCAAATA
>VBAU01000580.1:0-479 GCA_005883855.1 Bacteroidota bacterium | reverse complement strand
TTGCGGAAAGTAGGAATGCTTTTCCAGCATTTTCCCTATATGTGCCAGATCAATAATTTCTTTATCACTAATTTTTTGTACTGTTTGTTTTTTTTGGGGAATTTTTACTTCTTTATTTTCTATTCCTTTTTTCACCAATTGGATTTTTTGCGCTGCTATTTTTTTTGTAGTGATCTTGAAATCATTTTTGGATACCTCATAATGATCCGGTATCACGCTTCCTTGTACAATCAATTCATCTAAACCATATATCGCTTTTATAATAATTTTTGTTTTGTCATTCGTTACCGGGTCAATTGTAAACATGATACCGGATTTTTCCGCCTGAATCATTTTTTGTACAGAAACAGCAACACCTGCTTTAAAATGATCAAATTTTTGTTCATGCAGGGAAAGAATTGCCCGCGTGCTAAACAAAAATGCCCACGCGTCTTTAATTTTTAACAGGACGTTTGCTTCACCCTTTACATTCAAAAAAG
>VBAU01000578.1 GCA_005883855.1 Bacteroidota bacterium | reverse complement strand
ATTAGCTAACGATCGAGAAGTATTGTCAGGGACAATTCCATTTAATGGCCATTGAATGATCTCGTTGTTAGTATCGCGACCTTCTCCAATCGCAAGAATATGGTTTGCAAACTCCTCTTGATGCAATCGTTCCTCGGGTGACATTTGCGGTGAAAACAGGCGCATATTGATGGTGAGGGGTAAACGCTGAACATGATGCCAGAGTGGAGAACGTTTGAGGCATGCTGATACAATTTGACCGCGGGTTCCTCTTGGAACAACTGGGAGTATTTGACGAAAATCTCCACAGAAACAGAACATGACCCCTCCAAATGGTCGAGGATCATTGTGAATATCCTTAAATGTACGATCAACCGCCTCAAATGTATGTCGATGTTGCATAGGTGCCTCATCCCAGAACACCAATTGTGTCTCGTGTATTAGCTCGGCTAAATGGCTTTGAGCAGGGATATTGCATGTGGAGTCGGATTGTATGTCGATGGGTATTTTGAATCGAGAGTGAGCCGTTGTCCCACCATCCAACAGTGTTGCAGCGATGCCAGAGGAGGCAGTAGCTAATGCAATACCTCGATCAGATCGAATTTTCGCCAACACCAAATTGATTAGAAATGTTTTCCCAGTGCCACCAAATCCTTCGAGGAAAAATGCACCTCCTTCACCTGATGCAACCGCTTGACAAAGGGCATCAAAGGCGATCCTTTGATCTGCATTGAGACGCATGCAGTCTCGTTCTACAGTATCTCGCAGAATGTCGACATCATACCCATGTTCATCCAATTGGCATTGAGGATAACTGGTGCTAACTCATATGCCAGTGCGTGAAGATCATGTTTATCGAGATCAGAATTATTCTGATGAAGGAGATCTCGAATAAGGCTGAGGGCAAGTGAATGGATCTATTGAACATTAGAATAATATGGGAATGAAATCGTACCTGCTCTTCTGATGGATCAACAATTTGATATGTCGTTTGTAATTGATGGCGACAATCATCCGACAAATGCTGTGCATGATTTATCCATAGTTGAAGTGCATCAGCAGGCTGACAATGGAGTAAAATGCAGACAAATAATCCCCGCAGTTGAAATCCGCCTTGCCATTGCTCTGCTTCCGTCAGGGAACGATCCCATTGCTCGTCAGAATCAAGCAGTCCACGGGCAATGCATGCGGATTTGAAGTTCTGATGAACTACACCATCCCAGGTGCGTAAATCCTCATATGACATTGGACCTTTTACAATGGTAAGGAGCATCCGCAAATAGAATCTCTCGCCACCTGTAGGACCAACAAAGTACATGCGTCCTATGGTCTTACCGACTCCCCTCTTTCGCGGATTCCACCGACGATTCTTGAGATCCCAGACCATATGGATCGGAAATTCTTGATATAGTAATTCACGACAATCGAAATCCAGTGGCTCGCCATTAGCAATCTTAGCAGCAGCTTGCTTATTTGCGGTAAAAAACTCCGTCAATGTAGTCTTGAGAATCCTCTCATTTTGTAAGAAGGTAACTATGTCTGTATTGTTGTTAAATGTAACGGTTTGTTGATTGGGAAGATGAATTTGTAGCCTTTGAATGGCTGGAAATCGGGAATGCAATTTGAAACTAAATATATGCCAGACTGCCTCAGGTGCAGATAGATAACGTGCGTCGACATAATCTTGAATTTCATTGACTTCATTTTCCAGTACGGCTGTGGTTCGATCGCCGCCCTTGTAAACATATTTGAAAAGGTATTTGAATGCACTGATGCTCGAGCATATTTCGACGTTGATATGGGCTTTGTAACGTTTGGAAAGATATGGGCAATATGGGACGACCCATCGATTGTCGAGCCATACACCTTTGACTTTGACTTTGCGCGTTTCTCCTTCAATGACTTCCCGCCGTCGATAAATAGGATAACCATCTTCATTCGATACAGTTTCGTCG
>VBAU01000579.1:359-2201 GCA_005883855.1 Bacteroidota bacterium | reverse complement strand
CCGTCCGGGGCGGCGGACACAATATTGCCGGCATGTCGTTAGCAAACGATGCGATGCTGATCGATCTTTCGCCAATGAAATGGGTCCTGGTGAATCCTGAAACTAAAACGGCATTTGTTGCGCCGGGTGCTACACTTCATCATGTAGATCATGAAACGCAGCTTTACGGTTTAGCCACATCGACGGGAATTAATTCAACCACAGGCATTGCCGGACTTACTTTAGGAGGTGGCTTTGGCTGGCTTAGCAGAAGCTATGGGCTTACGGTTGATAATCTGATCTCGGCCGAAGTAGTGAGCGCAGATGGGAAAGTAATTCAAGTGAATGAAAATGAAAATGCTGATCTTTTCTGGGCTATACGCGGTGGATCAGGCAATTTTGGAATTGTTACTTCATTTCAATTCAAATTACATCCCGTAGGGCCCCAGGTTTTGGCAGGACTGATTGTGCATCCATTCAAGGATGCAAAAAAAGTCTTTGAACATTACAGAAATTATGTTTCATCAGCGCCCGATAAGGTAACCACCTGGGTGGTTTTGAGAAAGGCTCCGCCGCTTCCCTTTCTGCCACAGGAGATTCATGGTAAGGAAGTATTTGTAATTGCAACCATGTATGCGGGAGATATTCAGGAAGGTGAAAAAGTACTTGAACCGCTTCGCCGCTTTGGAAATCCTATAGCAGATGTTATTGGTCCGGTTCCATTTGCCGCATGGCAGCAGGCGTTTGATCCTTTGCTTACTCCAGGGGCGCGCAATTATTGGAAGTCGCACAACTTCACCGAACTTTCAAATGACTTATTAGATACGCTGGTAGAATCTGCCGGCAATCTTCCTTCTGCAATGAGTGAAATATTTATTGCGCAACTTGGGGGAGCCATAAACCGCGTAACTTCGGATGCAACTTCCTATCCGCACAGAAATATCAGCTTTGTAATGAATGTTCACGCAAGATGGGAGGAAAGTACTATGGATACCTTCTGTATTGATTGGGCCAGGAAATTCTTTGATAAAACGGCCCCCTATGCTACCGGGGGCGTATACGTAAATTTCATCAGCGAAGGAGAAGAGAGAGTGGATGCAGCATTTGGTGCAAACTTTGAACAACTTGCAAAAGTCAAACGGAAGTATGATCCAGATAATTTCTTCCGCGTCAATCAAAATATTAAACCGGTTTCCCGAAAACCTGCCGCCGCTTAAATATCTTGATGTGATCGCTGCCTTTATAAATTTAAAGAAGGTGCGGTAACAGCTGCCACGTTGGCCGATACGAACAAACTATTATTTTTTCCTTTTCTTTTCCCTGAAATCCAGTTCGTCATTAGCCCAATAATCTCTTAGCCATGGCGCGTAGATGGCTGCAATTCCTTTAGCATAGAACCTGGTATAACCCCTGTCAGAATTGGTAAGGACAATAATGGTCAAGTCTTCTGTTGGCAGCCTGGTAATATAATTACTGAAACCATAAGTAAATCCGCCATGTTGAATGAGTTCTTTGCCCGAGAATTTATCGGTAGTGACGATCCAGCCTAATCCGTAATCAACATGATTACCGTTATTTAAAGTTAAAGGTGTTAGTACCTCAGCAAGGCTTTCGTTTTTTATGACTTTGCCGCCAAAAAATGCATTCATCCAGGTGATAAGATCTGCAGAAGTAGAAATAACGCCTCCATCCGAAGTCACTTTCATGTAATCAGCTTTTTCACCGGTATATTTATATCCCTGCGCAAGATCCGGGGCCGCTTTGCCATTGGTAAGACGAGTTGATATCATGCCGACCGGTCTGAAAATACGATTCTCCATAAATTTTTCGTAAGGCTGTCCGCTTATTTTAGTAATAATTAAT
>VBAU01000579.1:0-340 GCA_005883855.1 Bacteroidota bacterium | reverse complement strand
ATTAAGCGGCAACGCTTGCATGACCTGTATCACTTCTTTCGGGTCCAGAAATTCCTGCTTCATTTTCTCCTTAAGTTCTTTTACGCCGGTATAATCTTTAATACCCGAGGTATGAGTAAGCAATTGCCTGACAGTAATAGCGCTCCAGTTACCCGAGGTACTGTCAAGATAAGAGAGAATACGGTCGTCCAAACTTAGTCTTTCTTCTTCCACGAGCAACATGGTCGCTGCCGCTGTAAATTGTTTTGTGAGGCTGCCAATTTCAAAGGCCGTTTCGGAAGTAATGGGCTTTTTTGCTTCCTTATCCGCAAAACCAATGTTGCGTGTTAAAATAACTTTG
>VBAU01000238.1:3065-9179 GCA_005883855.1 Bacteroidota bacterium | reverse complement strand
CACCAACCGATCTAAAAGGTACTTTGCGAATACTGGTAGTTACGAAGCCGGGACCAAAGAGATCGGTTTGCTGATCGATATATTTGCTGAAAATGTTGTTGGCTGTCAGGGCAATACTTGCTTTTCTCTTCCATAACTGTTTTCGCGCTGCGATACTGTACGAAGTGAATGAAGGGTAACGCCCCTGTGCCTCATGCCGCGGAGAACTGAAATTTCCAAAAAATTCCGCTCCAAGATCGTTTGTAAACTGGTAAGATGCATTCATATTGAACCGAAAGTTTGTATTGCTTGAATTGTATCCTTTATTTATCTCGTTGATCGTGTGCCTGTAGAAAAATATAAAATTGCTCCTCACAGCGAATTTGGAATTGAAATGCAGATCGAAGAAAATACTTGTGCCGGCGTTTTTTTCAATGCCTATGTTTTCACGGGTAGTGACGGCGACGTTAGTGTAAACGGTGTCACCAACCCTGATGGAAGGATAGTAGACAATGAAAGGCTGGATATCGTTTTTACTTACCCAGTAAAACAGGTTAGCCATAAATGATCCGCTTTTGCCAAGATCATTGTTGTACGCCAGTTCATAACGGTTACGGAACTCGGGCTTCAATTCAGGATTACCTGTCGAGACGTTTTTGGGATCACTGGTATTGATGTATGGATTCAGTTCACCATAGTCTGGCCGATTAATTCTTTTTGAGTAATTCAATTTCAATGTTTGTTTCTCACTCAATTTTTTCATGAGAAAAATAGAAGGAACAAAAGTATTATAGTCCTTGTTTATTTGCTGGTGCGCATTCGAGTAAAATGAATTAAGCTGTGTATGTTCATACCGTCCGCCGATTTTTGCTTCGAACAGTTGACCAACCGGGAAACTTAATTCGGAATAAAAAGCGTAAACCTTTTGATGATAGTTGAGATCGTTAGACAGTGCAGAATCATAAGAATAATCTTTGTAAAACGACTGCCAAACCGAGGCGGCAGATAGGCTGGAAATATCATACGCGCTGAATTTGCCACCTACACCAAGGTTGACATCTTTGTGCAACGGTTGGAGATAATCAACTGTGACTTCATACTCGTTCTCTTTCGCAGGGTTATCGCTTCGCGTGCCGTAGATCAAAGAATCCTGTGGTTGTAAAAACTGGTCATTGCCCGCGGTCCGTTTATTTCGCCCGAAGCTTCCATTTGCTGCGATTTCCAGTTCCTGGTCCTCTTTTGAAAAACTGCGCTTATAATTTAAACTCGGGTCGATGTTGTGCTCTTTGAAATTGTTTTTTGTGGTATTGATAGATTTCAGGTCACTGAGAATTGCTCCGGGATCACTTTCAATCAACTCGGACTGATTGACTGAGCCATGTGAATTGTTTCCGAAATTTCCATAGCTCAACGAACCCGAGAAGGTGTTCTTTTCCTTATAATTCCAATCAAACCCTACCCCGGTCTGAAATCCATGCCGGTTAAAATCGCTGCTCCCATCCTGTACCAGCTGAGCCTTGTTTTTTGTCGCAGTATCCGTTGAAATTCGTTGAAGGCTTGCAGGAGTTGCCGTCGTAAGCCTTGCATTCCCGTTAGCAAACGCATTCAATCCAAATTTTCCTCTTCGTACATTAATATTCACAGATCCGTTTTGGTTGATCGTTCCTGCTGTTAACGATGCATTGCCGTTCACACCATGGACCGTGCTGTGTTTTAATATGATGTTGATAATTCCACTCAATCCCTGTGCATCATACTTTGCTCCCGGGTTGGTAATTACTTCAATGCTTTTTATCTGGTTCGCAGGAATGGACTGCAAAACGTCTGTGATATTGCTCCCAAACATGGTGGAAGGTTTTCCATTGATCAGAAAGCGGATACCTGTACTGCCCGCCAGCTCCACATTTCCGTCTACATCCACTCAAACCTGGGGAACTTTTTTCACCACATCGGTTGCAACCCCGGTTTGCGATGTAATATCTTTTTCGGCGTTAAACACCAGTTTGTCAATTTTATTTTCTATCAGTTTTTGCTGAGCAGTTACCGTGACACCCTGGAGTGTTTGCTGTTTTCGCTTTAGAAAAACGTCTTTTAGATCAATTACCTGGTGCTTTTGGTTGATAGTTATGTTGCCAAGATGAAGAGGCTGGTAGCCTAAAGATTCTATGACGATGCGGAAAGTACCGGCAGGAATGTTTGTGAGGACAAATCTGCCGCTGGTATCGGCGGTAGTTCCATTCAGCGGAGTGCCTTTTCCCTGCGTCAATAACGTGATGGTCGCGTATTCAAGGGGAACGTTCAACGATGTATCCATTACCTTACCCGTGATCCTGCCACCTGTTTTCTCCTGGCCATAGCTTGTAATGAGTAAGAACGAAATCGAAAATCCCAGCAGTCCTTTTTTCATTCACTTAAACCTTAATGTGCGCCAAAGTTATAAATAGCGAAGGTCATACTCGAAACAAATTTACTGTGCCACTAGCCTACCAAGACCGGTTGCACCCAACTTCAGAAAGTAATAAGAAAGATTGATCAGGGAATAGCTGGATCGGCTGGATAGAGGGCACCGGGATAAACATCAGCGCCACAAATAATCTCGCAACAGTTTTCATTTAGAGCCAATTTTTGATTAGCAGGCCGATTAGCGCGGCTACAAGAATGATCATTGGTTCTTGTATCTTTTTAAATCTTAGCAAAATTAAGATTGTGACAAGAGCGATTAGTACGGAGGGGATGTCAGTAAATTGTCGTTTTGCGAGCACCAACACAGCGCCGGCAATCGCGCCAATGGCGGCTGCTGTAATACCATCCACGATAGCTTTGATCGATTTGTTCTTTCCATACTTTCGAAAATAAGGGGCCGGTATCACGGTAAATAAATAACATGGAAGAAAAGTCGCCAGCGCGGCAACACATGCTCCGGGAAACCCGGCGACAAGATATCCAATGAATCCAACAGTGATTACAACTGGTCCGGGCGTTATCATTGCGACTGCGACGGCGTCCAGAAATTGTTTTTCATTTAACCAATGATAATCTTTCACAACCCCGCCATATAAAAATGGAACAATAGCCAGACCACTGCCAAAAACGAAAGTACCTGCCTTCAGAAAAAACCACCAGATCTTTAACAACTTTTCATTCGCGGTAAACTCGGTTGCAACCTGTAAAAAAAATACGGGCAATAAGATGGAATTATTTTTTTTAAAGAATGAAGGACCGATCTTAGCACCCCAGGCCAACATGCCCGCCAGCAAAATCAACCAAATATTTTCCTGCTCCGTTATAAAAGTTGAAAAAGCCAGGCCCAAAAAAATAACCCACAACAACACGTCCTTACCCAATGTTTTCTTAGATAATTTGTAGCTGCTGATCGCAATGATCCCAATTACTGCGGCACCTATTCCGTAAAAAACGGATTGCATCCACGGCAATCCGCCAAACCGGACATACGCCCAGCCCAGCACGACCACCATTAAAAAAGATGGTACCACAAATGCAAGTCCCGCCAGCGTGGCTCCAATGATTCGATAATCGACATATCCAATGTAAATTGCCAGCTGCGCAGCTAACGGACCTGGAGCGAGTTGAGCGAGCGCCAGCCCTTCTTTGTAATCTTCTTCGCTGATCCATTTCCTTTTTTCAACCAGGTCACGATGCATGTACCCCACCAGGGCAACCGGTCCGCCAAAGCCGGTCGCGCCTAACTTCAGGAAGTAATAAACAAGATCAATCAGGGAATAGATGGATCGGCTGGCTTGGGTAGTCATGTATTTATTGAAGATTATAAACCCACAAGGCGGCCGGAGTGTGGCCATGTTTGGGAACAGCCAGCAAGAACTTCTTTTCCGACGGCAATAAGAGTGATGTACGTGCCCCGGTAATTGTAGCCATATGGTTGACTACAACCAACCCCTTATCATTTGCTCTGAATACGTCAACATAACCGCCGCCCGCGGAAAGGAACAAAAGACTGTCTGAGTAAAAAAGATCATCGGCATCACCAGAACATTTTGGAGACGAGATATCCTCGCCTGTCAGGGTATTAATCATTCGTAGTTTGGGTTGATGCCGGCAGCCAACAAAGAGATGATTATTCTTTTCATCGAGTGCCATTGGAAAATTCCAGGAAGCATTTACGTTTTTCCATTTTTCGATCACCCGGTTTGTTGAAAGCTGGGCTACTTCAATTTCGTCGGCATCGGGAACATTAATGTAGATGCGATCATGACGTTTGGAAAGTTGAAAGGATTCCGGGTGTTGATCGAGAGGAATATCAGCTATATGCTTCGCAGAATCTGCATCGATCACCGCAATAGCTCCGCTGCCGTGACCCACGTACAACAAATGAGATGTTTCATCATACCGAATATTATCAGCATCTTTTTTTAAGGGAACCACAGCTAATTGTTTATAGGTTACCGGGTCAAAAAAAATACAATCGCCGCTTCCGCCGTTAGCAACGACCAACTTTTTCAGCGAAGGAATATACACAATGCCTTGTGGCTCGCGTAAACCTGTGATGGAATGCACCAGTTGCCTTGTTTCGATGTTCACGACCTCGACCGTGTTATTTCCCCAAGCCGCAATAAAGGCAAGATGATGTTCGGGATCGTAAGCGATGTGATCTATCCGGCCACTAACTGCTGGTAAAGCGATTTTTGCAGCCAGAGCAATTTTTTCTTTCTCAGGATGAATGTTCGTTACCTGCGAATGACAACTGAGGTTGAAAACACCGAAGCATAACACAAGCAGAAGCCGTGAAACTAGTGGTTGATTTATATTCATAATACCGGGTTCCATGTATGTTTCTCCTGCTGCACAAATTTAGCCCACGAATAAAGCGCGTCATAAACTTTCATACCGATACCAAGCATTTCGTGATCATCTTTATGATTGTATGAGAGGCCTGCCGAAATGGCCCATAGCCCGGCAGCTTGAGGAGCCAGGTCAAAGCGATCCGTATCAGCGCCCCTGATAATGGTTGCCAACTGGTGTAATGCAGGATCATAAAGTTTATGTTTTTTCACAATGAAGTCAAAGGTACACTCATCTCCATAATGAGAATACTCAGCGCCTGGGATGTCGTAAGGGATCGCGTCAAGCTGTTTTGCTTTGTCAAACACTTGTTCCTTTGACACGTAGATGAACTCGGCATCTTTGTCCACAAATTTCTTGATAAGCCAGGGGCAGGCTATCCTGTCGATCTTGGGTTTTTCTCTTGTTATCCATTTCATTTTTATAATTTTTAAGAGGTCATCGAAAAGGGAACAATGATCTTAAAACGTTGACGTCTCTTGTCTTTTTCAAGTGTTCACCGCTGAAATTATTTTTCGACGATTCATCAAAAGTGAATGTTGTGCCGATTCGCCTGGCCAATGCGTTCTCATAAACAATCGATGCAGCCGCCGCGTCCTGCAGAGCCATTCCCGTGCTATCGAAAACAATGATTTCTTGTTCACACTCGCGACCTGGTTTTTTGCCCGCGACTATGGCTCCAAGCTCCGCATAAACCGCAGCCATCGTCAATTTCTTTTCCTGAATGGCATGATGAAGCTCGCCGATAGTGGCACTTTGCTGTGTGACGTCGGTAACAATTTTGCTTATGACGAGCAAATCAGGAAATAATTCTTGTTTTTCCTCACTGTCAGCACCGACTGCGGCGACAAATGTCCCTGGCGCGATATCTTGAGCCGCAATAAACGGATGCTTCGAGGGAGTACAGGTGATGACGATCTTGCTACTTTTGAGCGCTTGTCCAAGTTCCTCCTTCGTAATTGTAATTACTTTCAGCTGACGCGAGAATTCGGAACCGAATCTCCGAGCCAGCGTGTCGTCAATATCAAAAGCGTAAACCGTCTTCAGCGCCCTTACTTTCATCAATGCTTGAAGAGAGATTTTTCCCTGGTTACCACAACCACATATGGTAACGGTGTCGGCATGTGCAGAAGAGAGGTATTTAGCTGCAACGGCGGTGGCGGCCCCGGTTCTGATGATCGTAATTTCAGCGGAGTCGATCACCGCGAGAGGTGTTCCATCTGCGGCATCGCAAACAGCAATGATGCCCTGGATCGTAGGAAGGCCATGTCGGATCGGATTGCCGGGGAAGTTCGCATTTATCTTGGCAACAAAATA
>VBAU01000238.1:0-3036 GCA_005883855.1 Bacteroidota bacterium | reverse complement strand
GGATCCCGGCCTTGATATGAAAACCACCATTTTCCACATGCATTCCCAGGATAACGGGTGCACGCACTCTCCCTTCGCCGTAGAGCCGAAATGCTTCTTCAACTCCGGTGATACAGTCATCAATCGTCAAGAGGTCCACGACATCTTTGCGTGTTAACAGCAGCGCTGCCATATTTGTGCATTACATTCCTGGCGCAATATTAACATAGCGCTGAAAACGAAAATAGAATGGAAATAACTTTTTGTATATCGATTACTTTATTCGCAAATTTTTTCTGTAGGCCGACGGATTTTGCCCCGTATGTTTCTTAAAGATTCTTGTAAAATGGCTTTGATCGGAAAAGCCGGTCAGGTACGCAATCTTGGTTAGGGAATAATCGGACTTATGCAGGTAGTCAATTGCCTTTTCAATCCGAAGTTTCCTGATGTACTCTCCGAATGATAAATCATCAAAATATTTTGAAAACTCTCGCGACAAATATGCGGGGTTAATGTCCAGGTTTTTTGAAAGCTGCTTCAGCGTTATGCTGGTGTCGATCTGATCCTGTATAATCTCCTTGAGTTCCTTTGCCCACGAGGGAGTTTTCTTTGAGGATTTCTTTTGTTTTCCAAGAACCTGTCGAAGGTATTTTTCAAACACTTCAATGAGTAAATGCTCGACCGGGTTTTGAGTGTGCTTTTCATGCTGATGATATTTTGCCCAATGATACAAGGCATCATAGATCATCATTCCCTTTTCGAGTAGTTCAGGATCGTTGTTACTGATATGAGCGAGACCCGATGAAATAGCCCAAAGTCCTGATGACTGAGGCGCGAGGTTATGCCTATCCGTGTCGGCTCCTCTTACAATAACGGCAATGGTATGGATCGCAGGGTCAGCTATCCGGTATTTTTGAACAAAATAATCGAACGTGCATTTGTCATCGTAATGGGTGAATTCCACGTCTGGTATATCAAATGGAATAGCATTCAATTCGTCAGCCTTCGTTTTGACGTCGATAAATGGAACATAAAAGATTTCGGCCTGCGGATCAATGAAACGCTTGATGAGCCACGGACAGGCTATCCTGTCAATCTTGGGTCTTTCCCTTGTGATCCATTTCATACCTTTTGAGTTTTGTAAAAAATTGTTTTTTTAAAGGTAACCGAAATCTAATAGTGATGATTTACCGTAAACATAGATGCATGAAATTTTTCCTGGCAAAAAGAATGTATTCCCGTGTCTTCTCCATCAGCGGCATTCTTTCAGGTTTGATAGTTCTTTTTATCTTCACTTCAAAACCTGCAGGTAGAATGTCCTCTTATTCTCTGTTGTGTCTCGGTGACTCTTATACAATCGGTGAATCAGTTGAACCAAATGAGAATTTCCCGAAACAATCCGTTCGATTGCTTAACAATGACGGTTACGATTTCGAAGCGCCTGAGATAATAGCAACGACTGGGTGGACAACCAATGAATTGGAGGATGCCCTTAAAAAAAGCGCTGTAAAAAATTCTTTTGATTTTGTTACGCTTCTCATTGGAGTCAACAACCAGTATCGTGGAATAACCGTTGAAGAATATAAGCCGCAATTTGAGTCCTTACTCAAGCGAGCCATTCAATTGGCAAACGGTCAACCGTCGCGGGTAATCGTGTTGTCCATTCCCGACTGGAGTGTAACTCCTTTTGCGAAAGACCTCGATCGGGAAAAGATTGCACAACAAATCAATTCCTACAATGAGGTTAACCAACAGCTTGCACTGGAGCACCACGTAAACTATATTGATATTACAACGAGTACCAGGGAGGCTATCAGCGATCTGAGCCTGGTTGCCGCGGATGGTTTGCACCCTTCTGCGAAAGAGTATGCAAAATGGGCAGAGAAGATTTACCTGGCTATAAAAGGACAACTGCAATAAACTTGCAGGTATAATTTCGAGAGAAATTACCTCAGATTACATCTTTAAGCTATCTAATTTTACAGTTGAGTTAAAATCCATTTACCCATGAAGAAAACTTTACTCTTATTTACATACTTACTATTAGTGGTTAGTACTGAGACATATGCGCAGCGTATGTTCAGCCCTTACTCCGCGAGAAAGCTGGTTATCATAACCGCTGCTTCTGATTCGTCCGCCACGGACAATTTTTGCATCTGCAAAATCATAAGTTTTAGTTCGGATAATAACGTCCAACGAACGGATGCAATTTTTGCAGCTAGCTCGACGGAGAGACCCGTTTCGAGAAAACAATTGCTGAGAAACATTGACTATGAGCTACAGCAGGCCCGTGTTTTTTTCGATGACTACAAGGTGACTAAACAATTTGCTTCGCCGGTCGACTGCAATACACTGTACAAATCTTTGATGGAAAAGCAAGAGGTCATAAACCGCTCGACTTTTCTTTTATCATCGTACGCTTACCGGTAATTCCCGTCAGCCCGAACAATATTGTGAAGCGCCTGGACCGAGGAACCTGTGTATTTTAAGTTTCATTTCCAGCCGTTTGCAGCGGATTTTGGGGATTTCACAACAAGCTCCGGGGCAGTCAACCTTAATTAATTGCGTTTCTTGCCTTATACTTGCACCCGATTTGTGAATGGTGAATGCTGAATTGTGAATCGGCGCTTCAAGATGACTTTGAGCATTCACTATTGACTATTGACTATTGACAATTCACAAAAAGCCGAATAGAATTACCCGAGGCACAAGTGAGTGACACAACGGACGATGAACGGAATTACTGAAGCCTGTGCCATAATAACCGCCCATTAAACTATGTCGAAGAACCTTTTAATTGTGGAAAGCCCTGCGAAAGCAAAGACTATCGAAAAAATATTGGGAAAGGATTTCGAGGTGAAGAGCTGCTATGGTCATATCCGCGACCTCGAAAAGGCAGGGATGGGTATCGACATGGAGAAAAATTATAAGCCGCGGTATATTGTTCCCGAAGAAAAACAAAAGGTTGTTAAGGATTTAAAAACCTTAGCCAAGAAGGCCGGCGAAGTTTGGCTCGCTACCGATGAGGATCGTGAAGGAGAGGCCATAAGCTGGCAT
>VBAU01000237.1 GCA_005883855.1 Bacteroidota bacterium | reverse complement strand
TTCCATTGGGACGGGTAAGGGAGTCGATCAGCAAAATAATTTTCCCGTCCTTTTCCACCTTGTAAACTCCCTGGAAAGAAATTTCTTTTTTGGGATCTTGCAACTGTTTCTCCAAACCGTAGGGCGGGTCAGTAAAAAACAATTCTCCATCACTATTGTAGACAGCGTCATTGGGGCTGTTGAATTTTTTTCCCTGGTAATTGTTTGCGATGGAAATGAACTTTGGTCTCGGATCCCTCAGTCCTGCATCCATCCTGGCAACCTGCCGATTGCCATGTTGGCACAGCACCAGATTTCCAGAAGGGTCAAGTAGCAAACCGTTTGAACCCATTTCACCTCCGCGTTTCATGGAATCGGTATAACCCGAAGGAGTCAGGTAAACTTCTTTCCCCTTTTCCTCTGTCCATTTATAAACGATGTTTTGCGGGACGTCCGAAAACAAAAGCATTTTCTGAGATTCAATCCAGACCGGGCCTTCGCTCCAGTCGAAGCCTTCAGCAATGACCTCGGCTTTTGCACCACTGTCGATAATACTATCAAGACCCGGGTCAATTCGCTCAATCGTTCCGATAGTCTTATACGTGGCGCCGGCAGCATTCGATTTTGAAACGGTATTGTTACAGCAGATGGTTGCAAAAGAGAACGAAAGGAGAAACAAGCGTTTGATAAAATTGAGGACCATAGAGAAGATGTTGTGTGAATAAAGGTAGCTTGAAGTTAAATCCAAAATTCAAAATTCGTAATCCGAATTTTCGAATCTCAATATTCGATTTTCGAATTTCAAATGACCTTTGCCTTCCACCTTCCGCTCCGCATATAAAGCCAGGAGAAAATAAAAAGAGAGATCCAATAAAGCCATTCACTCATCCAGCCATAAGCGATGGGCAGAAATAATTTTTCCAACACTACATAGACGTAAATGCAGTATAGGATGATTGTAATAATCTCAATTAGTAAGGTGATCCGACTATTTCCCGTGCCAGTGACTGAATTTAGCCAGATGCTGGAAAATGACATTAACAATATCGCGAAGGTGAGAACTCGCACTACAGGTATTGCATGTTGAATAAAGGTTTCATTTTGCCCGAACACAGAAAGAAGAATCCGCGGAAAAAGATTGATAAGAATACAAATGACAAATGAGACACCAGTACTTATCGAAATGATCTTTAAAATAAGAGGGTATACGTTCTCGTGCTTACCCTGGCCAATAACGTTGCTTACCATCGCAGCGCCGGTTGCGGCAAATGCCCAAATGAAGCAGCCAATAAGGCCAAAAATGTTACGCATGATGTTAGAGATAGCAAGAGCCTCTTGTCCGTGGTGCTCAATGAGAATGTAAAAAAACTCCCAACTGATAAGACTTACAGCCAACTGAAAGATCAATGGGAGGGAGATCGAAAGGATTTGTTTGATGATCGGTGTATTCCAATCAAAATGACTGAATAAAGAGAACCTTTTGCTAATACCTTTTTGCCAGATGACCAGAAAGATCACGAACATACCCGTAAACTCTGCGATAATCGAAGCAATAGCTGCTCCATTAAAACCTTTTTCCGGAAATCCAAAATGACCAAAGATCAAACTGTAATCAAAAAGAATGTTCGCGATTGCTTCAGCCAGCGTTCCAATTACCAGATATTGACTTTGATTTGTTCCTACCAACAATGCGTTGCGCATTTGGTACACATATAAAAAGGGCAAACCGCAGATGCGAATATTCAAAAATCGAATTGCTTTTTTCGCCGTATCCGGATCATGAATAACCTGTTTCAAAATTGCGGGTGCCACCAACCACGTAACGGTAATTCCAATCACCGCTATAGCCATCGCAATGTAGACACCTTGCGAAAAAATTTTCCCAATTTCCTCAGGTCGATTCTCTCCGGCGCGTCTTGAAATTAGAGCTTGCAAACCATTGTTAAGTCCAAAGCCGATCATTGCGAAGATGAGATAATAAACGCCGGTGATGCCGGCAATGGCAAGAGATTGCTGGTTATAATGTCCCAGGAAAATATTGGTGGTAATAAAATTGAATTGCGGTATGAGCATGGCGAGGCTAATCGGCAGAGCGAGTTTGATGATTTGCCGGTAAGAAGTTTCAACCTGTAAGCTAGTCGTTGTGCTCATAATGAAAAGGGCTGCAAGTTAATGAATGAGGAACAAGCAGGTGGGAAGGATTACCGAAGGGCAACAGGCAATAGACAATAAGTAATAAGCAATAAACAATAGGCGATGGGCAACAACGCACGTATTGATATTTGAGTTGGTACAACCTATTGTAGCTTGAACCTTGAACGTTGTGGCTTATCTTGCACGCCATGAAACCCGTTTTTAAAATTGGAAATTGTGAGGAGCTAAATTCATCCCAGGCTGTTCTGCTAATTGAGGTTGGCGAGATTCATTGCTGTTTCGCGATCATAGATTATGCCAATCAAATGATGGTGCAATTGGGCTATTACACAGCCGATGAAAAAGATAACGCGAATATTTTGCAAATGGTGCTTGACAGAACTGATGAGCTGAAGCAATCATTCAGGCAAACCATCATAGGTTACTACTTTCCGGAAAGCCTTTTGATACCTTCAAAATTTTATCGATTGGAGGAAACCCAATCGCTGCTCCAGGGCATGTATGAAAAGGCTGAGAATTTGGTAGTGAGCGAATCTATTGCCGAATGGAACATGTATAATTCATATTATGTGCCGGCATCTATGCATGAGTTATTGAGTCGTCGCTTTTCGACGGGGAACTTCTGGCATATGCACTCGGTAATTTTAAAGAATGATATAGGCGACTACGATCGGGGCAAGCTTTTCGTCGATTTTAAGACGGACAGCTTTAGTGTTGTTGCCCTGGCGAACAATTCGTTGTTGTTGGCACAGATTTTTTATTATTCTAAAGCTGAAGATGTGCTATACTGGTTGCTAAAAACTTGTGAACAATATTCTTTGTCACAAAATGCCGCGGAAATTATATTATCAGGTTTGATCGACAGGCAATCTGCCGTCTTCAAAGAACTGTATCAATATTTTCTAAATATCCAATTCGCAAGTGTTGAAAATGACATTCAGTTGAGCGGCGCTTTTGATGAATACCCGGTGCATTTTTTTTCATCTTTATATAAGCTGGCATCATGCGCATCATAGGGGGAGAGTTAGGCGGAAGAAAAATAAATCCACCGGGCAAAATGCCTCACACGAGGCCAACTACTGACGTTGCCAAAGAGGGATTATTCAACATAATGGAAAATAACCTTGAGATTTCTGAGTTAACGACCCTCGATCTCTTCGGTGGCACTGGAAGCATAAGTTATGAATTAGCCTCGAGAGGGGCGACAGATCAAACTATTGTTGAGAAAGATGCGCAGATGTATGAATTCATTAAGAGGACAGCCAAACAACTTCACCTGGAACATTTGAAAATAATAAAAATGGATGTGTTTAATTTCATCGATCAGTGCCGTGAGCAATTCGATTTTATTTTTGCGGGTCCGCCATATGCTCTAAAAAACATCGATGATTTACCAACATTGATCTTTGAGAAGAAACTATTAAAGGTGCGGGGATGGTTCGTTTTGGAACATACACCAAAAAATGAGTACAAGAAGTTCCCTTTTTATAAAACAGAAAGGAATTATGGCACCACCATATTTTCAATATTTATCGAAAACAGGGATTAAGATTTTTTCGGATTGCTGTGACGCGACTGAAAAGAAGGATGGTAGCGACGTGTTTCCTCACTGGAGTCCCTCGTCCATGCGAGCGGCGTGATTGCGCTCTGCGTTGGTACGACGAAGCAAACTGTTTGAAAGAAGATTTAATTAATATGAATAAGGAAGAAGCCAGGAAAATATTTAAAGAGAAAAGAAAAGAACTTTCGGCCGCAGAGAGAGCGAAGGCTGACGACCTGATGCTAATTCAATTTCAAAAAGTGGATTTGCCTCAAATCAATCATTTGCTTTCGTACTGGCCAATTGAAGAAAATCATGAACCCAATACTCACCTGTTTAATGGATATGTCGAATTCAAGAGCCCGGCGATAAGATTTTTGTATCCCAAGTCTGACTTCGTTAAGCAGGAGATGGAAGCGATTGGGGTGGACGCTGACACCGCATTTCAAAAAAACGCCTGGAACATTCATGAACCCATGGATGGAACTGTTACCGACGCCGGCGCGATCGATATGGTATTTGTGCCTCTCCTTATTTTTGACAAACAAGGATACAGGATTGGTTACGGACGAGGATACTATGATAAATATCTTCAGCAATGCCGTGCTGACTGTTTGAAGGTCGGTTTCTGCTATTTCGAACCCGTCGACAAGATAGATGGCACCCATGAATTTGACGTACCTTTAGATTTTTGTATCACGCCGAATAACGTTTATGTTTTCTAATTGGTTTCTGAAGTCTTTTCGCATTCTTTTCTTACCCTTTGCAGTAGTTTATTGGTCGATTCTTTGGCTGCGCAATTTTTTGTACGACAAGAATATTTTTCGTTCCTCTTCATTTGGACTTCCTGTGATTTGTGTCGGGAACTTGTCCGTTGGTGGTACCGGTAAATCCCCGATGGTTGAATTTTTGGTTGAACACTTAAAAGACCGGTTTCGGATTGCTACATTAAGCAGGGGCTACAAACGCAAGACCAGGGGCTATGCGCTCGCCAACGAACACAGCACCGCGCTTGACATTGGCGATGAGCCGATGTTGTTTCATTTGAAGTTTCCCGGCGTTCCCGTGGCGGTCGGTGAGGAAAGACTTGTGGCCATACCGCAGTTGCTACATGACAAGTCCGACACCGAGGCTATTATTTTGGATGACGCGTTTCAACACCGTGCCATCAATGCAGGCTTAAATATTTTGCTTACCGATTACAATAATTTATTTACATGGGATTTCTATTTGCCGACGGGAGATCTGCGGGACCTAAAGTCCTCCTACAAAAGGGCGCATGTCATCGTCGTGACAAAGTGTAAACCTGAGTTAACTGCCGACGACGCGGATAAGATCAGGAAAGAGATCCGGCCATTACCGCGTCAGCAGGTTTTTTTTTCGACGATTCAATACGGCTCGCCCTACCACATAACAAGACTTAATCATTTTGAACTGAATCTGAAAACAGAGGTGCTATTGGTAACCGGAATTGCCAATCCACAACCATTGAAAAAATTATTGGAAGAGCGCAGCCATGCATATTATATGATTTCATTCAGCGATCATTACATCTTTCGAATCGATGACCTTAATGAAATAAAGAAACGATTTGAACGGATTGACTCAGCCAACAAGATTATACTCACGACGGAAAAAGATGCGATTAGGCTGATGAAATTTAAAAGTGAATTAGAAGAGCTGCCGATTTACGTAATTCCAATTCGGCACTATTTTTTATTTGGAGCGGAAGATGCATTTGTCAGCACGACGATAAAATTTATTGAACAGTTTAAGCCGGTTCCTCATGAAGAAGGGACGGTTGGATTGCCGGACGTGTCCCGGTAGTCATAGCAGTCAGCAACAAAATTTCGATTGAATCGGACGATAAAAAACTATTTCATGGGAAGAAAAAATTCGAAGAAAAAAAAGAAGGAAAGATATCAGGGACATGAAGAAGCGATCAAAGGAGTGCTGGACATCAGTCGCTCGGGAATGGGTTTTGTAATAGTAGACAACTTACCTGTAGACGTGATCGTGAGACCCGGCGATTTCAATACTGCCTTACACGGAGATACGGTTCGGGTCAGCATCAAGGAGGATAAAAAAGGCGGCAAACGGATGCAGGGAGTGATCTCAGAAGTGCTCCGCAGAAAGCAGACTGAGTTCATGGGCAAAATGGAAATGAATGATGGGTTTGCATTCTTTATCGCGGAAACAGACAAACCAATGCCTGACATTTATATTCCCAGGCAAAAGTTTAATGGTGCAAAGGA
>VBAU01000236.1 GCA_005883855.1 Bacteroidota bacterium | reverse complement strand
AGGGTGATATGTCGTAGACATCAATAAATCCGTGCCAAGCATTTTTTGCAAAGTTCGCCAGAATGCACCAGTAAATTTGGGGTCTCTGTCTGAAACAAGTCCTCGTGGAAGGCCATGTAATCGGTAAATTTGCTCAAAGTATATTCGAGCAACTCCTTCACCGTTTACTGTAGTCTTCGTGGGTACTAGGTGGCACATCTTCGAAAGTAAATCGACAAATACAACAAGAGAGTTGAATTTTTGTCCGCCGATCGCCGAGGTGGGTAAGTTAACCATGAAATCCATTGAAATAATTCGCCATGGAGCTTCTGGTATCGGGAGTGGGTGGTTCTTGCCGTACTGTTTCGTTGGTGCGGTTTTCCTAGTCTGACATGAGTGGCAAGAATCCACATACTTCTTCACATCCTCCACCATCGTCTTCCAATAATATTCCTTTCGCAACATACCATTCATTTTCCTTGCTGCCATGTGCCCAAGAACCTCGTGACAATGTTCAATGAGCATTTCACGCAGATTTTTGCCGGTATCATCCCTGCCCTCTCCAACTTTGACATTAGGAATACATAAACGATTGCCGTCTGGTTCTGCCAAATAAAGGAGTCCATTCTTGACAACATAGATGCCGCTTTCCACACCAGCCTTCAACGCTTTGCTGAACTGGGTGTCCTTCTTGTAGCCGTCAATGATCGCATTCACGTATTTCGATAAAGAAATGGTAGAAACCGAGGATTCGGAGGGCTCGGAGACAACGTCGGAATCGTCCGTGGGTTTGTCGGGGGCTTCAGAGCCTTCGGGGGCGACTACTGGGAGGTCATCGTCAGAGGTATCAGGAGCAATTCTTGCCACGTTTCTGGTCGGTATTAAAACGATCGGGACCAATTTCCGGGATTTCGGAGCTGAATTCTGGATTTCTGATGAATTGTTGAGTTCATCGGGCAACTTTCGAGAGCGTAGCTGCATTGCCGCAATATGTGCATCCAATTCTTCAAGATACGGTAGATCATGCTGGTAAGTTGATCGCTCTGCAATACGCGACAGTAGATCCGCAATAATATTCTTCTTCCCTTGGATAAACTGAAATTTGATGTCAAATTTCGAAAGATATGTGACTGATCGCCATTGCCGGGGCGACAGATGCTTCTGTTTCAGCAGGGAAAGCATTGCCTGTGAATCCGTGAACGCTGTGAATGGTCGTCCGATTAGCCAATGTTCATAGGACTTGATGATATCCTCCAATGCCAACAATTCCTGCTCATGCACCGGATAGTTCGTTTGCGCGG
Organism: Bacteroidota bacterium; assembly: GCA_005883855.1. Lineage (GTDB taxonomy): Bacteria > Bacteroidota > Bacteroidia > Chitinophagales > Chitinophagaceae > VBAU01. Next base: position 3,447 of record VBAU01000236.1, on the reverse strand, counting down.
GGGTAAATACTCGTGAGTGATAAACCGCCGGTTTCGCCGATTCGAGGTGTTCTCCTTGACAAATGTATCCTCCGCCGCCGCTTAAAGAAGCGTCTGATACCACGTAAATCGGGGGGTGATTAGTATCAAGATTGAGGGGTGTTAAAACTTCTGAACCGCCGATCAACTGCTTCATGCGGTTGAATGCATTCTCGTGATTTGCACGCCATTCCCATTTCCCAGAATGATACAATTCCTGCAATGGTGCAGCTATCGGTGCAGCCCATGGCAAGTGATCTGTCAACCAATTAAATGCACCAAGATCCTTGCCAAGCTCCTGGAACGAAGTCGGGGAACGAAGCGAAAGGAAGGCATCAACCTTTGCCTTGGCAACAGATATTTCACCGTTCTGAACATGCCGTCCAAGTACATCCATACCTTCATTGACCATATCCACAAAGAAATGAGTCTTTTTCTTCGAAAGGTAGAACTTGTTGTCCCGTAAGGTCTTGAGGATTCGCCGACAAGCTAAATAATGCTCGTAGGGTGACATTCCGGGGTGTTCATCGTACACTGTACCGTCGTCGATGTATACAGTAACATTCTTTCCCCAATGCTCTCGTAACGTATGCTGCATTTGCCGTTGTTGAGTAGCAACAGAATTCTTGTCACCTTGCTGAATCGTTCGCTGTTGCAATACACCCATGTGGTTGATGATCGTAGCATATTTTTCGTCATCTGGGTGGATTCGGGTCTGATCAAAAGCCGAAATCATATCGAAGATTGATGCATTCGTCGACCGAGCAATCTTGTGAAGCAATTCTTCTTGATCCGGAAGTGGCCAAGCCATTGATTCCGTATCTTCATTCCTTTTTCGCAAATCTTGTACATGCCGAAGTTGACCGTCATGTTTTGGAACCATGTGTGACGCCGCAAGGGGGACTTCGGATGTGTAACGTAAGATTCCAGATTGCAACTTCGCCTTGACATCTTTCTCGAGAGCTGCTTTATGCGCTTCGGGGAGTCGATACTTGTGCGCTATCCAAGGTTTCTTGGGTTTGTAGGGGATGTGGTGGTTTATCTCGCGTAGCGGGGGTAATTCGTTCGGTAGTTTGTCGACAAGAATATCGTCGAATTCTGACAGTAACAATTGACGGTAATACGCAGGTGAACCGTCCGTTCGAACACCAGTTCGTGGTGAACGTGATGAGCTTGAACCATTCTCTGGATGAGAATTAAGGGGCAAATTCGAAATAAGGGGTAACTTTTGCTTCGAATTCGGGGAACTTAGGCTTAATTCCCGAGGTTGTCCGCCATTTTTCGGGATTTTAAAATTTTTGTAATTTCCGACTTTTCCCTTCATCGTCAAAATTCCATTCACCTTCGCTGTCATTTTTCGAGAATTCAACATTCGCGGATGCTTCTTCTGAGGTTTCTGAGATTCCTCAACAATCTCGCAGTCAAGCGTGACATCCCAAGCTCGTAAATGCACTTTCCTGGCTTTTACATCGACCACAGCATCACCATCCGTCAAAGTGGGGATTCCCAAAATCGCATCATACCCTGCCAATCCAGCTACATGAGCTTTCAAAGTCTTCGTCCATTCTCCAAACTGTACATTAACTGATGCCACAGCGTTAGTTTTGGGTTTCGATCCTTTTACGGCTTGTTGGATTGACAAAGGGGCCGCTCGCTTGCGAACAGAAATTCGGTTCACTGTCGCAAAGTGAGTTGCAAGGAAATCGTCCGAGGATCCAGTGTCAATGAGGCATTTTGATGGCACTCCATTGATTAGAATCATAGCTGTCATGGGAGGTGGTTTCTTTTCCGTGACCTCTGGTTTCTCAACTACAGAAATCGTCGGAACTTTGGGGGATTCGGGTTGGCCAGATACAACTTCGCGGTATGTTCTGCCCTCTTTTTTTGAACTGATCGTAGGGCTCGTGAGTCGAATTGCGCTCGTTTCGAGAGATTCTGGAGTTGATTTCGAATCCTTCTCCTTCTCGTTCTTCTCTTTCTTTTTCTTGGGACAATCTTTTGCAAGATGCCCTTTTTCCAAGCACTCGTAACATTTCCCTTCCTTCTTTAACTGATCCTTGGAAGGTTTGTCTCTGTCTTTGTTCGATTTCGGTTTCGAAGAATTCTGATTTTGTTTCGAATTCGAAGTGGATGGATTCGTACGCTTCTCGGTATTCTTCGGTTTATATGGTCCGATTTTCAGCGCCTTAGCTTCCTGATCCACCACTTCCGCCTTGTCCTTATACTCCTTGAAAGGCAATTCCCGAAACACCATGAGTCTACCTCTGAGCCAGCCATCCAATCCTTCACGGAAACTGGTTTCTTTGAGAGGCCCTCGGATGATGTCACCCAAGGTATTCTCATATTCCTCCTTCTCAACAATATACTCAATGACAGGGCGTCCATCTTGCTTGACAGCCAAGTACTTGTTGAGTGCCTGTTGGATATGTTCGCGAGGAATAAATTTCTTGCGAAAAACTTCCTCAAAGTCCTTCCACAAGAAAGGTTTATCCCCTTTATCGAGTGTCTCAAACCATTTGTAGGCGAAGCCATCCAAAAAGAATGTGACATATTCTGAGATATCGTCCTCCATATCTACATGGGTCGACAAGCGAAGATACCTCGAAAGTTGGCTCAAGAACAACTTGACAGCGTCATAACTGCGTTCAGCGTCTGTTGAGCCGGAATATCGTGCAGGGGGATCAGCTTTGAACAATTTGGACGATCTGCCCAAGGTAACTCTCGGACTTCTTCCTCGAATTTTTTCTTTGTCCCTTTTGCTGATATTTCTGCGGGGGTCGTCATCGTCATCCGAAGATTCAGATGATGGTTCGGAGGGTTCGGAGGGGGTACCACCATTCCCGTCGTTCGGTTCGTTCTGAGGCGAATCGGCAGGACTATTACCTGCATCGGAAGGGATTTTCTTTGCCGGCTTTCTACCCTTCTTCTTCTGGGAAGCTCTAAAGGCTTCCAACGCCTCTTTCGTTTCTGCAACAGTTTTTGCTGCATCTTCCATGGAAAGATTCCTGATGAGACTTTCCTCAACCGCTTCAAAAAATTTGAAACCAGAGAGCATACAATACTCCCTGCGAATATCCCAAAGCTCTTTCTGAACTTCTTCAGGGAATTCGGGCATCTTCCTAGTGATCACTGGCATTCTTCGATAATCGATTATTTGAAATTCTTGTTGCAACGTTCGGGAAATTCGTGTGGTGAAAATTTTTCAGGGGGGGTGAATTCAGGGGTTCGGAATCGCGCGATAAGGTTCTAACTGCAGTATTTTTTTGGATTTTTTTGAATTGGTTCTTGGTATCGATCAAACGATGGCCAGTCGAGTGAGGGATATTCGGAAATCGGTTTAGCAAGCTGTTAAACGAAGAGTCGTAAAAATGTGGGAAATTCAACTACGACTGAATTCGCGTTAAATTTCTGTTGAACTAAAAAAAGGGG
>VBAU01000577.1:3140-3509 GCA_005883855.1 Bacteroidota bacterium | reverse complement strand
AAACAATTTCCTGTGTACCCGGTTCAAGATTTTATCGATTCTTTCACCTTTAAATATTCTTTATGGCAACCAAAAAGAAAACGGTAAAAAAAACAGCTAAAAAGAAGGCTGAAAAAAAGAAAAATGCTGATCCATTATCACCGAATGGACTATGGTTTGAAAAGGACTTTACGGAAGGATCGGGATCAGATCCGATAGGCAAAAAAAGAAAATCAATAGAGGCTTTTTATCACGGCTATCTTCATTCCTGCAATGAGAATGATGGAAGCCCTACTCAGTATAAGATTCTTGACGATCCTGATGGTTTTATCTGGAGCGTAAGGCAGGGTAAGCAACACGTCGAGGTTTACATAACTCCTCCACCTGTCC
>VBAU01000577.1:491-3018 GCA_005883855.1 Bacteroidota bacterium | reverse complement strand
TTGTGACGTCCGTGTTGGGGCAATGCCCCAATAGGGATTCTTTGTGGAAGCGCCTAACTTACCTCGTCGATTATGCGAACATTCCACCTGCAAAAGAACTGACGGAGCTGCTTCCCGTTTTGGATGACATGAATAATTGTCCATACCGGAACGATTCTACGCATGCGTTCCTGTTACGTAGAATTGGCGCAAACTATTTCAAAAAAGGCGATTGTTTGGAGGCGATACGATATTATCGCGAGTCCATCAAAGTTACCAGCGAAAACAAGAATAAATCTGTTCGCCAAAAAGATCTGATTTTAAGTTACTACTTCCTTGGCGTATTCTATGGATCATTGAATAACGTCAGCGAGAAGATGAAGGCATTAGATAGCTGTATCGCTTACGCCAGACGTTTAAATACGCCCTCGGACATTGCTTGTGTGGCGGCCTTATACCAAAAAGTTGAATATTACTTTGATATTGGCGATTATCAACGATGTATTGAATATGCGATCATGTGTGAAAAATTTGCGCTGGAATACGCTAGTCACGAAACAGAGAAAAGGAATGTGGAAGTAGGCCGTCAGAACGCGGAAAGCAGTCTGTTATGGAGAGTGAAAGCTCTTCTCGTTTTGAAAGAGTACGATCAGGCTGAAAAACTTCTAACCAATAAACTTGAGGAATACAAAAAATGGGTCTCGACAATTATTTCGGGACGCTCTATTCCCAAATGGCAGAATTACAATTGCACAAGGAAAATTATAAGCAGGCTAATTTTTTCTTTAATACCTCCCTTAAGTGGGATATGAGGGCAGGTTACAATTTTAACTGCAAACAAACTACCAAGGACATAGGCTACTCTATTTATTTCCGCCATTTCAAGGACTATGGCAAAGCGCTTATTTATTACAAAAAGGCGCTTGGTTATGTGAATAGAGAAAAAGCGCGAAATGTAGCAGATGTCTTTGAGTCGTTAAACATTTTTACATTGATCGCAAATGTTTATGTTCGTATGCAGGATTATGACGCCGCCTTTAAATACTATCAACTTGCATTGGATCAAATAAAACCAGAGATTACCGAAAATAGCATATTGCAAAGCCCTCCCGAGGAATTTATTAAACATAAGAAGATCTATTACCTAACCGAGCTTTTGTTGGATAAGGCCGATGCTTATAAAGAACAATACCAATACACTCACAATATGTCTTCCCTTCAGGAGGCCATCCGTATTTATCGGTTGACTGATCAATTACTTGATAAGATCAAGGCCGAACAAACTGAATTAGAATCTAAACTTTTCTGGAGGAGTGACACACGCCGACTGTTTGAAAACGCAATTGAAGCTTGCTTTTTGCAAAATAACCCAAAGAGTGCGGTTTACTTTTTTGAAAGAAGCCGGGCAGTCTTATTAAATGATCAGCTAAGAGAACAACGATGGCTGGGAGAAAATGACATAGCAAAAATGGCCCTTTTAAACAAGAAAATAGATCAGATGCAGCGGCAATTGCAAACGGCGGATGAGTCTAGCGTAAAAAATAAAGAATTGGAGACTGATTTGTTTGCTAGCACACAAGACCTGGATCACTTAAAGAAAACAATTCAAATCAGTAATCCTCTTTATTACCAAAGCTTTTTAGACACAAACACAATGTCCTTTTTGGACATACAAAAGGATATTTTACGTAAAAGCCAAACGGCGGTAGAAATCTTCTCCGGCGATAGTGCCGTGTACTCTTTGCTGATGAGTTCGGAACAAATTCAACTGTTGCGTATCAATAAGACATCCTATGATAGTCTTGTTGGTGGCTTTATATCTCTTATTGCGGACGCTGAAAAGATGAATAAAAGCTTCGACGTCTTTGTCAGTACGTCGAGGAGCCTATGTTCCCTTATCTTTCAAAACCGCACTGTCCCGGCGGGGCGCACCATTATTGTACCGGATGGTAGATATTTCCCCTTTGAGGCATTGGTAACTAGTGCAGTTAACGAACCAGTGAGATATTTTCTTAATGACCATGCCGTAAGCTATACATATTCTCTTCGCTATTTGTTAAACAGTTTCTCTACAAGTAAATCTGGTTCTGCGCGCAACTTTATTGGATTTGCTCCAATGCATTTTCCTTACGCATCGAACTTATCACCTTTGAATGGAAGTGATCATTCACTCAAGCAAGCACAATCTTATTTTTTTAGAGCGGATAATTTTATCGAATCGAATGCTTCAAAAGGAAATTTTCTGCGGGAATTTTATAAATATAGGATCATTCAGTTGTATACACATGCCTCTGATACCAGCAACAAGGGTGACCCCCTGATCTATTTCTGCGATTCCATATTGTATTTATCTGATCTTATCAGAGAAAAAAAACCAAGCACCTCGCTTATAGTTTTATCCGCCTGTGAAACCGGAAACGGAAAATTATACAAGGGCGAAGGGGTTTTCAGTTTTAACAGGGGATTCGCTGCAATGGGCATCCCATCTTCCATTATTACTTTGTGGTCGGTGGAAAATACTTCGACCTACAAAATCACAGAGCTCTTT
>VBAU01000577.1:0-443 GCA_005883855.1 Bacteroidota bacterium | reverse complement strand
TCGAATTTCTAAATACTGCTCCAAGGGAAAAGAGATTGCCTTACTATTGGGCAGCACCTGTCTTAGTAGGTAAGAATGATGCCATCGAGATTCAAAAGGCAATTTCATGGAAAATCATTGCCTTGATCATTATCGCTACTGGACTAGCTGCTGTTTTCGCGTATAGAGTGGTCAAAAGCAAATGAAATTTTAATATAATTCTTGCCTATGTATACAATAAATCTACCGATCGAATACCATCAGCAGGATAAGGGTAATCGCGCTGATGGTAAATATTATTGCGGCCCCGCTTGCGCTCAGATGGTATTAAATCACATGGGTGCCGGACTTTTATTACAGGATGATCTTTATAACGATTGCCATTCGCATAACAGCCGTGACCTCAATCTACATCCGCCATGGGAAACTCCACCGGACGGATTAAAGTGGACTATGAAAAAAAG
>VBAU01000576.1 GCA_005883855.1 Bacteroidota bacterium | reverse complement strand
AACCTGCTTGCCTGGCCACTGGCCTGGTATGCTGTTCATAAGTGGTTGCAGGAATTTACTTATAGAATAAATATCCAATGGCAGGTTTTTGTATTGTCAGCATTACTGACATTGATCATTGCCAGTTTTACGATTGCCTGGCATTGTATAAAAACAGCAAGAACAAATCCTGTGAAATCATTGCGAACTGAATGAACGAGCTGTGAGCTGCGAGGCATGAGCTCATAGCTAGCGCTAAAGGTCAAAAGATCACATGTAGAAGGCAAAATTTATAACGAGTTAAAAAAACTTTATGCTGTACTACAATTTAAAATTGGCTTTCCGGATTTTGTTTCGTCACAAAACATTTTCCTTTATCAACATTATCGGTCTTTCGATCAGTCTTGCCAGCTGCATCATGATCGGCTTATACGCCTTTAATGAATTGTCCTTTGACAAGTTCAATACTCATCACAGCCAGATCTATCGCATCAATAAGGTAACCAACGAAAAAGGCAAAGAAGGATATAAAGACGCCATTACACCCGGTGCTCTTGCAGAGGAGCTGCCAAAGCAAATTCCCGAAGTGGCTGCGGCGACACGGTTCAGGCCATGGTTTACGGAAATGCTGGTAAGCCATGACAGTATTCATATCAAACTCGATGATGTGGTCTACACAGACGCTTCTTTTTTACAAATGTTCGATTTCCCTATGAAAGAAGGGGATCGAAAGACGGCATTGA
>VBAU01000235.1:1474-12111 GCA_005883855.1 Bacteroidota bacterium | reverse complement strand
CATGAAACCTCGTACCTGCCTTTTGTTAGCGCTCTCTTTCCTGTGCAGCGGCGCCTCTGCACAACCTAGCCCGCTTTCTGTCGAACAAATCATGCAAGAAGCCATGCGGCAAGCGACCAAAGAGAATAAGAATATAATCGTCATTTTTCATGCATCATGGTGCGGTTGGTGCCGCAAAATGGACAGCTCAATAAATGATAAGAGCTGCAAAATTTTTTTTGATGACAACTTTGTGATCAGGCACCTGGTGGTGAATGAATCAGCCGACAAAAAAAACCTGGAAAATCCCGGCGTCTATCAATTTCGTGCGAAGTACAAGGGCGAGAACCTTGGGCTTCCTTCCTGGCTAATATTTGATAAGGATGGTAGCCTGCTTTCAGATTCTCAAATGAGACCGAATGGTGCAGATCTGACAACACAAGGAGAAAATATTGGTTGCCCTGCGACCGCGAAAGAAGTGGCATATTTCGTTAAAGTGCTGAAAAAAACTTCACGAGTCACTAAATCCGAAGAAGAGGCTATTGAAAAAAGATTCAGGCAAAATGAGGAGTAGTGAGGAGTGAGTCGTGGTCGTGAGTGGTTCAGCTGATTGCCTATTCCAACACCAAGTTTTCCACCACTTTCTTATTCACCCATACAGAAACGCTGCCGCCCTTGCAATAAAACTTTGCTCCTCCATTTTTATCGATCATTATTTTTCTGCCGATCTTTCCAAGGCAATCAACAAAAACCTGCCCTGCGTGTTGTTTACCAATCTCCATATATTTCCAACCATCATCACCGCTGCTTAAAAGCACCGCAAATCCACTGTCATTCTTTTCTCTTATGCCTTCCCTTGTCCAGCCAACAGTGTTCTTGTGATCGAAATAATCACGCTGATTGCCATAAGCGAGATATTTTCGGACCAATAGCATTTTCGGCAGTACATCTACTTTTTTTAATACAATGTGGTAATCGTTTCCGTCTTTTCCTTTATCAGCGTACTCGGCTCCGTACAGATCCGGGTAAAAGATACAAGGTATCCCCTGCTGCCTCAAAAGTATAATGGCGTAAGCCAATGCATTGCACCAATCGGCAATTGGCTTTTCTAATAGCTGTAACGGTTGCGAGTCATGGTTGCTGATAAAAGTGATCGATAACTCAGGTCGATACTGCAGTAAAGTATTCTCAAATATCTTTGTCATATCGTAATCCCTGCCTTGGGTAGATAGGCGGTAAAAATTGTGGTGAAGAGGGGCGTCAATGAGCTGCATTCTGCCTTGCGAGATATCAATGTATTTTTTCAGGCTCTCGGCATTCTGATCATTCCAGTATTCGCCCATAAAAAATAAATTCCTTGGGGAAATATTATTCATATGATCGATCCACTCGTTAATAAACTTCGGACTGATGTGCTTTACCGCATCCAATCTAAAGCCATCGATGTCGGTTGATTCCAAAAACCATTTACCCCAGTATTTTAGTTCCTCCCGTACAAATTTATTCCTGTACTCGATGTCTGAAAAGCTTAAGTAGTCGTAGTTTCCAAATTCTTCCTCGGCTAGTTTTTCCCAGCTTTCGCCATACTCATTCAAGATTTTAAACACAGCTTGTTCCTTTAGGTTTTCTGCCCAATCAATTCCCGAAAAGCAATGGTAGTCCCAAATGAATTCAGAGTATTTCTTCTTTCTTCCCGGAAAAAAAAACTTCGTCCAGGCTTCGATCTCCATAGGCTCCGAAATAAATTCAGTTCTGTTTTCAGGATTCACCTTTCGCACGGTAATTTTTTCCAATTCATCACCAAATGCCTTATGATTGAATGCGGCGTCAGCAAAAACCCCAATGTTATTTTTATGGGCGGCCCGGATCGCCTCTATAAATTCTCGTTTTGTTCCATATTTGGTGCCGACGGTTCTCTGCTGGTCAAATTCTCCCAGATCAAAAAGATCGTACACGTCGTATCCCACAGATACCCCTCCTGTTCCTCCTTTGTAAGGAGGTGGTAACCATGCACCGGTAATTCCCAATCTAGACAGATAGGAAGTTTGCTTTGCAAAATCATTCCACAAAACTCCTTCACCAGCGTAATACCAATGGAAAAACTGGATAAAGGTTGGGTTGTCGTTTGCCAAGAGTGCTGAATTTTTCTTAATGTATCTCGTCAGTTTCTGATTTCGCAAGTAGTCATAATTGATTTGTTTTATATCAATACTCATACCGTGACGGTGCAAAAATTTTTTTTACCGGATGTGCACATTTTTTTCTTTGCGGCATAGAATTTTCAGACTAATAATTCTCAGTCAGTTCAAAAAAAATTTTCCAATGAATAACGGCGCACCATTCCAGAGCTTAAAGGACATTACTATCCGGCCCCTGGCTCCTGTGATTCCTATGAAATCTGTTCCAAACGAGAACGACAAGCTCAAAAGAAAAGTTTCAAAAGTGAAATTGGAAAGGAAGACGCCATTATTTTACGATAAGCCGATTTACAAATCAAAAAAGTACGACTTGTTATAATGGACAATAAGAGTCGCGAGAAACGGATTATAGATGGACGGTTGGATTTCTAGTAGAAATTTTTCTACACTCTTTCAAAGAAGCGGGCCCTTAACAAAGGCTCGCTTTTAATTTATACAAGCCTGCTATGAAAATGTAAGTGAAATCACCTAGGTTTTGGTCCTCCAGATTGATAAGTCAAATTTTTTGGTGACTTCGTCCAAAAAAGTTGATTGACATTTGAACTGCCTTAGCGCCACCATAAAAGATTTTGCGCAACTCGCATGACACTCGACGTAAATCATGGCACAGTTTTTCTCCCTTTGTTGATAAAGCAGCTATGAAAAAAAACCCTACGGAGTCTCCCAAAAAGAACATCAAATTCATCCCCAAGCGACAACCCGACATACGCGATGATCTGGACAACCGCAGAAATGAGGAACAGGATTTCAAGGGCGACGATATCACGCACAATGTAAAACACCGGCGCAATCAACCCAGCAGGCACAAATAAAATTAAATCACCATGAGCAAGGAAAAAAAAGGTCGCAAGCCCGACCGAAATTCAGATCTGAAGGATTCTCCTCGCGATGAGGAAAAACTGAAAAATGAAGAGGCGACCATTGATCTTCCCGATGTAAAAGACATCCCGGGCCAGGAGTTCATCCATGCTCCGAACCCCGCGGAGTACGCCGACACAACTATTTCATCTGCCGATGAAGAAGGAGACAATGTCTGGACGGAAAAGGAAATTACGGAAAGCAGTTCTAACGTGTCAGATCTTGAAAAAAAATTATTAGACGACAGTGCGAACGACATGCCAACCAGGGATGAGCAATCTTTGAGGCGAGCAAGCCTGGACAGTACCGACAATGAGGGAACACCGCTGAATGAAAAGACATCATTCAATGCTGTTAGCGGAAGCGATCTTGATGTACCAGGCTCAGAAGACGACGATACTAACGAGGACATCGGCGAAGAAGACGAGGAAAACAATCCCTACAGCCTCGGCGGCGATAATAACTCCATCAATGAAGAAAGAAGCGGTGCTTAGAATTATTGATTATTAATTACAAATTATTTCAACCGTTCGTGTTGCCTCTCAAAGAGAAAGCAATAATGAATAATCAGTAATTAATGGTCCCAATTAAGCATGCGCCAACTCTTCTTCGATCAAATCATTAAAGACGCGTTCATTGTTTATAACCCACTCGGGGAGGGGTTGGCTAACGATTCGCCATGCATTATCATCTTTTTGCATCCGAAACATGATCCGGTTTCCCCTGTCGTCAACTACATCTACTGTAAAAATTCCTTCCTGCAATCCGCCCAATTTCCTAAAGTTAAACTCCCTTAAGCGGTTGTCGGCTTTAATGGTCCTGGTAAATTGTATGTTTTTGACAAACTTCATTTTCATGATTCTTTTTTTTGAGCAATTCGTATGCTACAGTTTCCTAACACCTTGACAAACTTGCAAAAGTTTTTCACAAACTTAATCTAAAACAACAGTTTTGGTCATGAAGGGGGATAAACAATTCACTTGTCCTGCTCATTGCTCGCCTCCTCAACTCTTAACCCTGAACCCTTAACCGATAACGCAGCGGGGGTACAGTTCTTGCATAAGAACAAAAAAAGATTTATGGAAATCAAGAGAAACGATGCCACTCTGCTTCGCCCGGAAGGGGACAGGGTTCTCGATGCTCCCTATGTGTTTATGGACCTTGACGGGTTTGTGAAACAGATAAAGGATGAAGATGCCTGGGAAAAAAGAGACCGGAATTCAAAACAGATGGCCTAACCACTGTTCTTACCTGCCTTCACAAGGATGCAAGAATCGAGGAGAATTCTGTTGACGGCCTGTTCCAGGTGCAGGTATTGGAGGGCAAGATAAGGGTGACCACTGATGACGGAGATGCAGACATGCGGGAAGGGGAGATGATCGTTTTTCATCCAAATGTAAAGCATCGGATAGAGGCATTGAAAAAATCAACCTTGCTTCTGCAAACCGTTAATGAGAAAAATGGCCAACAGTAATCTGCTTAATTGAAAAATTCATTATACGAGACGGCGGCAAATTTGTCGGCTGACAAAAGCAGGGGGAAACAGTGGGGCCAGTCACACCAAAAGAACCGGCCAGCGCCACGGGAATGTAACGGCCTTGGAGAACGACCAGTCCGTCAATGCGAAAAATTGGGGATAGGAACATCCTCGGTGATGGGAAGATGTTTCTTTATAGTTGCGAGAAGTGTTTCAATTCTAAATGGCTTTTCAATAAAATCATTTGCACCAACGGCAACAGTGAACTCTTTAACATTCGGGTACGCGGACATGATGATGACGGGAATACTAGAGGTGGCCATCTGGTCTTTCAAATGCCTGCAGATAGCAAGTCCGTCGGCTCCCGGAAGTTGCTTATCGATGAGGAAAAGATCTGGCGTGTTACAGTGATTTTCCATAATTGCACGCCCGTCGGAAAATATGTCCGTTTCGTATCCGGCCCTCTTCAAAATGATCTTTAAAACGTCCTGAATACCTTCATCATCTTCGACTATACAAATCTTAATGTGCATTTGTCATTATCTGCACAAATGGCAAGCCATTGAATATTATCTTAATTTATGAGGCAGTCAAAACAGCAGAAATGATGATTTGTAAATCCTGTCGGCAATTTTTTGCTCAAGCTGGTGAATCCCAATTCGAGAGAGAGATCATAACAACGGGAATATCTTTCGTTTCGGGCGGGGATCTCAAATGCCTACAAACACCAATTAGTCCCTCGACAGCTTATTTACCGGGAAGAATACCCGGCGTGGTAAAATGAGTTTTTCAGCAATTCGTTTCCGTCTGTTTTTAATTCCACCTCATAGCCCGCCTCTCAAAGATTATTTTCAATGCGTCGCCAACCAGCGCATCGTCATCTAACACTAATATTTTTTTCTGGAAACGACAGGCTTTTACGAGTGATATATTTTGCCTGGAAGGCTTGACAACGCTATATTTTTTTCTTTCTCAAGCGGATGCGTTTTGATCATTGAACATCAGGTTGAGAACAATCTGCTTTGCCACCAATTTAGTGACCTGCGCCGTTCTTTGGTAAAGAAATATAAAAGCTTGAACCTTTGTCTTTTTCACTTTGGGCCCAGATTTTACCTCCCTGGCGCCTTACAATTTCCCCTGCAATATAAAGACCAAGGCCAAGGCCGGGAAACGTATTCATTGCTGGCTGCGTGACGCGGAAGAAGCGGCCGAATACTTTGTCAACGAATTCTTTTTCGATTCCAATACCAAAGTCCCGCACACATATCGTTACATCTTGCTTATTAACCTGTGATGATACAACTATCTTTTTTGCTGCCGGTGAATACTTGATAGCATTATTGAGAAGGTTGGTCAATACCTGCCCGGTCCCTTCACGGTCTCCGTGCATTTCAAGGGTTATATCTAATTTCTTTTCGATCTTGTGCTTTTTAGTTGTTCTTTGCATTTCTTCCACTACTTCTGATACAAGGTCGTTAAGGTCATAATTTCCTTGCTCGAACTTTAGCTCACCCCCCTCAATGCGGGTAAAATCAAGCAAGTCTACAATCAAACGGGTTAGCCTGTCCACCTGCCCATTCATTTTATCCAACATTTCAACTGACTTTTTATCGTTGGCTTTCCCAAACATATCCTGCAGGATTTGAGTGTATGCTTTGATACTAGTGACCGGCGTTTTTAATTCATGGCTCGCAATACCAATAAATTCGTCTTTCTGCTGTTCTAAGATTTTTCTTTCAGTTATATCGTGGTAATTGGCAACAACCCCCCCTATTCGCGGATCATCCACAAAGTTTACAAAGACGGCCTCCATATCCCTGTAACCACCAGCTTTGTGCTTCAGACGGAACATAACTTTCACTTTTTCATTTGGCCTGGATAACGCTTTTTTAAAGGCCTGTTCCTTTATGGCAACGTCGGCGGGATGCGCGATGGCGTCGATGAAAATATTTTTTCCGACTCTTTCCTTTGGTGCATAGCCTAAAATATTTTCTACAGGTTCACTTTCGTATAATATGACTCCTTCCGGTGATAAGATAGTGATAATATCCGAGGCGTTTTGAACAAGAAGGCGAAAGCGTTCCTCACTTTGCCCCAATTTTAACTCTGCCGTTCTACGTTGCGTAATATCCTCGAGCACTAATAAAACTCCATTCTTTTTAGGGTCATCTTTAGTAATGCGAATAGCATTTAGTTTTAGCATTTTCTCACCAAGCAGTGGAAACACGTGCCGCAGTTCAAATTGTTCAAAATTTTTATGGTCGGTAAAGACATCGCCTAGCTTTTTTTTCAAGCCTTGAACATCCCATTGATAATTGTTGATTTCAAAAAAATTGCGTCCGTCTACCGCGTCATCTTTTGTCTCGAAGGTGCTATAGAAAGCTTTGTTTGCCATCTTTACCCGCATATCAGTGCCTAGCACGATCAGTGGCTCCTCAATTGTCTGCAAGACTGCCTGGGAAAAATCCACCGCTTCCTTTAGCTCATCATTGCGCCGCTGTAATTCTTCATTGATCGTAGTAAGCTCTTCATTAGCTGACTGCAGTTCTTCCTTTGACGTTTCTATTTCTTCGTTAATGCTTTGCAGTTCTTCATTGGATGAAAGAATCTCTTCACTGGAAGATTGCAATTCTTCGCGCGTAGCCTCAAAGTCCTCACTCATCATCTTTAACTGTTCTCTTGCTTCGGTCAATTGGCTTTCGAGGGCGGCAATGCTTTTGTCTTTCGGATCTCTTTTATCGCTCCTGTTCTTTTTTACTGTGCCGTTGTCATCCGAGACCATCTTTATTTCCCGAAGTACAATCAAATAATGAAAATCCCGCGAAGACTTAACGGGCACCACTTCGATGTTTATTTTCCTTGAAATCGCACGACTAGTCATGAGAACGCCTTCCTTTTTAGCGACACGATTTGTCTTTTTTGCCTGATGCATTAGTGTACGCATATCGAAGACCAGCTCATCACTTACCATTCTTAAAAGATTCAGACTTGCTTTTCCGCCGGCGGGTTGGAGAAACTGACTGGTTGGCCCAATAAAACGTTCAATGTTCAGGTCTTTATCTACAAGCAGGGTTGCAGGAACGTACCGTGATAATAGAATTTTTTCTGTTTCCTTATCGATACTTACCTCAGAAAGGTGCGGTTCGAATCTTTTGCGTTCCTCTCTTTCAGGAAGTGGATAATAGCTGCGGCTAGAAAAATCGAACCCGATATTGAAATCGGTATTTTTTTTGACGTAAATCTTGTCTCTGCCGACCTGGGTGAATAAGTCCGAAGCGTGGCCAATGCTTTCGGATTTTCCAAGCAGGAGATAGCCTTGTGGTTTTAGCGCATAGTGAAAAGCCTGTAATATATTCTTTTGCGGAGCTGACTCAAGATAGATCATAACATTTTGGCAACTGATGAGGTCAATCCTCGAAAAGGGCGGGTCTTTTAGCAGATCGTGCGTTGCGAAAATGCAAATGTCTCTTATGGGCTTAATGATCTGGTAGCTTCCGTCCGTTTTTAAGAAATATTTTTTTAGTCTCTCTTCAGGAATGTTTTCCATTGCACCTTTGGGATATACTCCCGACCTTGCTCTTTCTATAGCCGAATCACTGAGATCGGTGGCAAATACCTGCATAGGCGTTGAAACAGCTTTGTCTTTTAGGTATTCAAAAAGCAAGATTGCGATAGAATAGGCTTCCTCACCACTCGAACAAGCGGGTATCCATATTCTTAATGGATTGCTTAGCTTGCGATCTCTAAGCAAAACGGGAAATATTTTTTTTGTGAGCGTCTCGTAAGAACTTTCATCGCGAAAAAAACTCGTAACGTTGATCAAAAGATCCTTGTACAAAAGATCAAGCTCATCGGTGTTTTGCTGAAGAAGTTTCACATAATGCCGGGGTTCTGTGATCCGGTTAAGCACCATTCGGCGAAGAATTCGGCGGTTGATGGTGGACGGTTTGTAATAGGAAAAATCAACTCCTTTCTTATTGAGAAGAAGCGAATAAATCATCTTTAGCTCAGGTTCCCGAATTTTTGATGAAATGCTTTTGCTAAGATCACTTGTGAACGAATCGATGATGTCGGGAAAAGCCTCAAGCTGTTTTGCTATAGCTTCCGGGGAAAGAACAAAATCAATAAACCCCGAATCTACTGCACTTTTTGGCATTCCCTGGAATTTTGCCGTTGTGTTTTGAGCAAAAGTGACACCACCTTCTGCTTTAATGGACTGAATGCCGACTGTGCCATCGGTAGCGATCCCTGAGAGTATAACGGCAATGGCTTTGTTCTTATACGCGGCGGCAAGGGAGTTCAAAAAGAAATCAATGGAATGATAACTGCCATCTGTCTTCACGCGGGGAGAAAGTTTTAACTGGCTATCTTCGATGCTCATGTATGTATTGGGCGGAATCACATAAACATTGTCGGGCCTTATATGCGTCGCATTATCCACCTGGTGCACAGGCATTTTTGTCTTCCTCTCCAGAAGGTCAGGCAAAATACTTTCATGATCCGGCGAAAGATGCTGAATAATGACATAGGCCATACCAAGACTTGGTGAAAGATTTTCCAGCAACTTTGAAATAGCCTCAATCCCTCCCGCCGAAGCGCCAATGGCTACTACGGGAAATAGCTTAACTGTTTTTTCTGCTGCTGGCTTTCGCCCTTGTGACATTTTTTTTTCCGCTGTGCGATTTTTTCCCAAACGATTCCCGCCACCCTTCGTTTTATTAAGTCGAGGTTGTGCAATTTTTTCTGCGGGCTTGTTCCTGTTTTTCATCTTGTTCGTGCGCTGATTTGAGGAAAAGGGGAAGGGAAAGGTACGAAAATTTATAGTGTCGCATGCCCTGTATTTTGTCGCATGCCCTGTATTTTTTTGTAGCTTCTTGCTGAAACGCAGAACCCGTAACTATCTTATAGCTATCTTATGGCCGGTGTCATTGCTGGCTTCCCCAAGCCAGGCACGTAAATGTCTCATTGGGTTCGCACAAAAGCGTAACCCAAATTTTGGCTCTTGACTGGCTAATATTATTTTCTTTTTTGATAAACCTCTGTCCGTGTCGCTAGACGCGATACCCCTTCACTTGTTGAGAGAAGAAAGCGAGCCGAGATAAAAGAAACTATTGCTTACTAATTCCAAATAGCAATTCCTTCAATCTTGTTATGTGTTCCCGCAAACTTTTAGATTGCTCCGAATAATGCGAGCTGATTTTGTAGAGACCTCTATCCCCATGTTCTCTTGCTATTTTTTCTACTAACAGTTTTCTCTCCTCCATCATTCTTACAGCAGCCCACAGCGTTGCCTCGGTGGTCTCGCCTTGTCTTAGCAAAAGGTCATTTTCTGAATATGCGTGGCCGATATGACAGCGATAATGTTTCAACTTACCATTCTTGATACTCCATAATCTGCCACCACAATCCGGGCAGGAAAATGCCGACTCATCACCAAGCTTACTCACCTCCTCAATCGATGTCGCTGCTTTTTCAGAGAGCTTTGATTCCGCAACTACACTTTCGGGTGGGCTAATTCCTTTTATTTCCGCTGTATTGATCCTTTCTAAAATGGCCTCACCCATTTTTCGTAATGGAACGACATGATCCACTTCTACACTTTCTAACACCGATAATGGCATGTCAGGATATTCCGCCTCGTTGGGATCCTGAACGAGGCAATAACCACCGCTATGCTTGATGGCTTGCATGCCGATGGTGCCGTCATTCAAAAATCCGGTGACAATAATTCCAATAACCTTTTCTCGATGACTTACTGCAGCGGAGCGAAACAGAACATCGATCGACGGACGAAAACGATTTTCAGGTGGTCCCTGGCCAATGAGCACCTTATCTTCTTTGACTAATAAGTGCGTATCGGGCGCGGCGATATAGATCTGCCCTTGCCTTATTAGCTCTTTGTCTTCGGCAATTTTACATGGCAATGGAGAATTTTTTTGAACGCGACTCAGCAAAATATCACTCATTGCCGCTTTTGATAAATGTAGGACAACAAAAATCGCTGCGTCAATATCCTTATGTAAGTGCGAAACAATTTCACCGATCGCACTTAACCCACCTGCCGATGCGCCAATCGTTATTATAAACGGAGATTGCTCAGTAGGCATAATATCCTTCTTGGCAAT
>VBAU01000235.1:0-1450 GCA_005883855.1 Bacteroidota bacterium | reverse complement strand
CTCAAAGGAAGCACGGGCGGGACAACTCAATACAGACTCATTTCATCGTCAGGTACTTTAAACCACTATTTTCTTTTTTGATAGTGCGCCATTAGCTCTCCTGAAGCAAGCACGTGTTCCTTCATCGCCTGCTCCAGAACCTCTTTGTCGGAACCGGCTTGAATATCCAAGTCACTATCCAATGCATATACCTTAAAAAAATAACGGTGAGAACCAGACGGGGGACAGGGCCCACCATAGCCTTCGTTGCCAAAACTATTCTTTCCACTAATGCCGGGCCTGCTGTTTTCAGCAATTGCCTCATTGGGCGGAATGTTCCATGCCACCCAGTGATCGTAAACACCTCGTGGAGCGTCAGGGTCTTCTACAATAAGTGCAAGTGATTTTGTATTTTCAGGAAGATCGCTGACTTCCAAAGGCGGATTTACATTTTCGCCCTCGCAAGTGTACTTCGGCGGAATGTGACCGCCATGACTGAAAGCGACGCTTCGTACTCTCAGGTCAGTATTATCTCTGGACATAAAATGAAAGTTTATAAAAAACTTCAAGCCGTGAGCTACAAGGAGAACGATTCTCTCAAGGCTCACAGCCCAAAGCTTTCTTCAGCTGAACTATCTTAATGCTTGATCGCTTTTTGAATGGCTTTTGCCGAATCCAGGTGCATCCTTAATGTAGGCAAAGTCTTGTCTACCCAAGCCTTCACGTCCGGATCCTTGGTATTATTCGAAGTCTTTTCAAAATCGTTTACGGTTGATTGATGTCCATCTACCATCATGTCAATGTACGCCTTGTCAAAATCTTTTCCATTCTTCTTTTCCATGTTATCTATTCTCTTCCGATGATCGCTTCCGATGGAATCAGGTAAGGTCACATTTTTTCTTCTTGCCAGGCTCTTCAATTCATCACCAGCTTTTGAATGGTCTCTGGTCATCATTTCTCCAAAATCTTTTATTCGCTTGTTTGTTGCTTTATCTTGTGCAACGCTGCCAAGCTTTACTTCAGTCATTCCAACATCAGCAACCTTTACCATGAAATCTGCGGTAGACTGATCAACTGCAATCGTACCTCCAGTGCTCATTTTATTCGTAGTGTCATTATAAGTGCTGCCCGTATCACTTTTCGCTTCGTTAGCGGAGTCAGCTTTTTCCACACTGTCTTTACCTCCGTTGTTGCAAGCAAAAACAATCGGCAAAGCCAGAAGCACGAATTGTATCTTTTTCATAGTTATTTTTTTTCTTA
The DNA here is from genome assembly GCA_005883855.1 of Bacteroidota bacterium. Taxonomy (GTDB): domain Bacteria; phylum Bacteroidota; class Bacteroidia; order Chitinophagales; family Chitinophagaceae; genus VBAU01. The sequence continues at coordinate 211 of VBAU01000235.1, read as the reverse complement.
TAAATAAGTTGGTACCCACGGATGTTGCTGAAAACTTTATGCCAGTTTAAAGTGCGGCATTTAAAAAAATAAGTCAGGCTATAATTGGGGAAGAGGCGCCCAATAGTGAGCAATGAATAGTAATGAGTGATGAGTCGTGAGTCGTGAGTCGTGAGTGGTGAACGGTTGAATTGTCAGATGCGAGTGCCAGTAATCAATAATCAAAAATTAA
>VBAU01000575.1:2500-3398 GCA_005883855.1 Bacteroidota bacterium | reverse complement strand
GGGAACATACACTCGCACCCAATCACGAAGAACTGCATTTAAACACAGATTCCCATGTTCTAAATTACAATCAGATGGCGGATTGGGATTTTTATAATTTACTACTATTGTTTTTTCAATACTACCATCAGATTTAATATCGTAATTCTGTGATACGGTTTCTTTGATAAACAGATTTGATTTTGCTCCGCCAAAATTTGCTTCATTAATATGTAAATAATCGCCGTCAAATGCTACTATTCTTCCCGCCGCATTCAATGCTTCAATACCACTTTGCGCGTCTTGATTAAATAAAGAAAAAAGAATATGTTTTTCTGTTGTATCGGTAATCATTGCCTGGAATAACGGACCCCAATATAATTTAGGAGAAGAAGAAAATGCCTTATTCATAATAGCAATCATCAAATCACCAATCAAACCTTTCCTGTTTTCTTTCACAAATCCTGCTGGTTTGTCTGCCGCGATTTCCAGTTGATAAATAACTTGTGGACAATCACACCGGGGATCTGTTTTGGTAGTAAATCGTACTCCATTAACTTCTATTTCTCCTCCTAAAATATCTATGGTGTGCAAAAGCGGGGATGTATCAATTGAAATAATGCCATCAACTTTTTTGTATCCTGCTGATTTCTGATACATGTCATAAAATGTTTTCATTGATTCCACAAAATCCGGTGATAAATTACTATCCCGCAAATTAAATTCCGGTACTTTTGGTAAATAAAGAGCAATTGGACGCGGCGCTTTGGGTTTGTTACGGATACTATTATCCAATGGATAAATATCATCAGAAAGTTCAGGACGGATAATACCATGCTCCAACCGCATAATAGAATATGCTGTTATAAATCCTCCGGTTGGACGTAATTCTTTATCATTCTGGAAAATAACCAGATAT
>VBAU01000575.1:0-2312 GCA_005883855.1 Bacteroidota bacterium | reverse complement strand
GGTGTTATTTTACTAAGTGTTGTAACTGCTGTTTGAATTCTTTGTTGTGCGCTGCCGCCAACAAAACTACCCTTTCCTTTTAATCCTAACACATCTGCGTAAGGAGCAACTGAGTCAATTAAAACTCTTCCGCCATCTAACCCATATACTCCTGCTTTTACTAAATGGTCTGCATCACTATAATAAAAATTTGCAATCGGGACAAATGCGAGGTATCCCATTTTTTGTAAATCTTTTTGTGTTTGCAAAAGACTTACTTTTGTTTTATCAAGTTCTGCTGACGCAACTTCTACGTTTTGTTTTTTTACCGCGTCAAGAACAATTTTTGATTGAGCATAGGTTGCCTTTGCTGATTTGGTTACACTGATTGCAGGAATAATAATACCGAAAATAATAAATAGCACCAATACCCCGATAACCCCGCCAATAATAGCGAATGTTTTTTTTCTTTTAAGTAATCCTTTTAATAAACTTTTTTTTCTCATATCTCCAAAACTTTCTTTTTCTTTTTCAATAGCTACATTATTTTTTTCTTCATCAGATTGTAAATCAAACTTTTGAAATCCATCCATAATAACTATGCTAGCAGAATAAAATGCTATCTGTCAATGATTTACAACGCTCCTTTGCCGGAGATCATTGCCCAGGGGGTTTTGGTGATGATGTAGAGATCGTAGGGAATAGCGCGCGTCCATTTCTATACGTTTGTCAAAATTAATTTCACTTCTTCCGCTTACTTGCCAATAGCCTGTAATTCCCGGTTTTACCGATAACACAATTTTTACCGAGTCTTGTGTATGAGGATATTTTTTTTGTTGATTTCGTAATTCATCCGGGTAGTAGGCGCGGGGACCAACCAAACTCATATCGCCCTTAAATACATTTATCAATTGCGGAACTTCATCAAATGAATATTTTCTAATAAATCTTCCAACCTGTGTTACCCGCGGATCATTTTTTAATTTATAACTTCCTTTTTTATATGCTTCATACAACTGCTCGAATTGTGGATTTTCCCGCAGCATTTCGTGCGCGTTTTGAATCATAGAGCGGAATTTATACATTTTAAATAATTTTCCATTTTTCCCCACACGTTGCGGTGTGTCTGCAAGAATAGGACCGGCAGAATTTATTTTTATTGCAATCGCGACACCAATAATAACAGGAAAGAAAAAAATAAGAAGCATCAGGGAAAAAATAATATCCATGAACCGCTTAACTGTTTCATAAAATATACTTTTTTTTACTTCTGTATACGACATACATTATGCCAGATGTTCATGAGACGTTCCATTCAAATTTTCAACAATCTTTTTTATTTTGGGAACAGATGCTTTTGGACAAATAAGAATAACATCATCTGTATTCACAACAATCATATCTTCCAGATCAATACCAACAACAAGTTGTTTGGTAAAGTTGAAAAAAAGTGAATCTTGAGAATCCCGTAATAGTACATTACCTTTTGTTACATTTTCATCTTCTGTTGCTGCCAATGCTTCTTTGAGTGATTCCCACGCGCCAATATCGCTCCATCCCAAATCCTGAGAGAGAACACGAATATTTTCAATAGGCATTTTTTCCAGAATCGCATCATCAAAACTGATTTTTTCAAGAGTCGGATAAATGGTATCAAGTGTATGTTCAAATGTTTTTGTATCCCATACCTCACTAATAGTATGCAGCTTTCCCGCCATTTCGGGAACAAATCGATAAAAAAGATTAATAAGAAAACGCGGAGTTGTGACAAAATATCCTAAATTCCATACATAATGTTTACTTTCAAAAAAATCCTCTGCCTGAGATAACTTGGGACGGTATTTTAATTTTTTAAACTCGTGCAGAGATATCGCATTTTTTGTTTCTATTTCTTTTCCCAATTCAATCCATCCCATATTCTGATTCGCAAAACGGGGCTTTTGTGCGATAAAAACAAAGTTTGCTTTTTTTTGTTTCACTATTTTTTCTGCGCTAAGCAGTGCTTGCCGGAATGCTTCATCTTGCTTGAGCATATGATCACTCCAGACAATACCAATTGGTTCATCCATATCATGTGACCCCAATAAAAATGTTGCAAGTCCAATAGCCGGACCAACATCCCGCATTTGCGGTTCAAAAATAAAATTATGATGAGGAATTTCTGGAAGCTGCTCCAACACAACATCTTTATACCGTTTTCCTGTAGCAACATATATTTTTGCATAATCAAGAATCGGAGTAAGACGCTCAACAGTTTGCTGCAGGCTTGATGAATCACCAATAATTTTTCCAAATTGTTTTGGTTGATTTTTTCGTGATAGCGGCCATAGTCT
>VBAU01000574.1:3118-4627 GCA_005883855.1 Bacteroidota bacterium | reverse complement strand
ATTTTTGCACGGTCTAAATCAGCCAAAAATTGAAAACGGGGTCACCACTTGCCCAACAGGCAGGTCCATATGGAACCGGTTATAATGCCACCTTGTCTTCGGTTAGGCCTTTAGCTTGAAAGTATTCCAGCAATTCCCTGGCATCATCGCCACCTTTTTGGGCATGATGAAAAAATGTAAAACCGTGCGGCCCTCTTGCTGTCTGGTATTGGGGAAATGTATCGAGGAATGGCTTTACAATGCTCGTTTTACCGAGCATGGTTAACACAAACAAATTTGCTCTCGCGCCCAAACTGATCAGGTAATTAGCGATCTCTTTATTTCCCACGTGGCCGGCTCCTTCCAACGCGGTTTCAAAATCTCCATTCCCCCAATCCCATGTGGCATATAAAAGAGTAGGAGTTTCCGCAATCATTTTTTTTACCTGGTCAAAATTTCCGTGACCGGCAATCACGAACTCTTTTACCTTTTCTGGCGGAAGCGGATCGTTTTCAAAACTGCGGATGGCGGCAGACGAAAGTATTGGCGCACTAATGATAAACCCAGTGCCGGCTAAGGATTGTCGTAAAAATTTTTTGCGGTCCATGAGATCTTTTTTTAAAGGTCCCGAAATAAAAGAATTAAAACAAGCCACCTGTCACTTTGCGCTACGCGATAAAATGCGAATCAAACAAATTCGTTCTACTTTTAACGAGTTTTCAGGAAAAATTTGGAAGTGTTTGAACAAGCAAAAAAGAATGCTGCAGTATTCGCCACTAACCTGGTGAGTCACGGAATGAACATTGGCCTTGGTTCGGGAACCACGGTTTATTGGCTTATCCGGGAATTAGCGCAACGAGTGAAATTAGGATTGCAAATCACAGTCGTGCCTACGTCGCAAGAAACAGCGCGCCTGGCGAAGGAGGCCGGCATCAGGCTTGCAGTTTTAAACGACCTAGAACAGCTCTCACTTACTATCGATGGCGCCGACGAAATTGATCATGCGGGGCAACTGATCAAAGGCGGCGGCGGTGCGTTGCTGCAGGAAAAAATGGTGGCAGCTGCTTCCTCTAAACTGATCATTATAGCGGATAGCTCTAAATTGGTTCAGCAGTTGGGACAATTCGCGCTGCCGGTTGAAGTAATTCCGTACGGATACAAGCAGGTCGAGCAAACGATTCTGAAAGCCGGCGTTTGTAAACAAATCAGGTTAAGAAAGAAAGATGGTGATATTTTTATTACGGATCATCACCACTGCATCCTGGATTGTGAATTTGAAAAAATTGCAAATCCCTCAAGTCTGAATGTTTTCCTGCATTTAATTCCCGGTGTCGTCGAAACAGGTCTTTTTATTGATATGGCCAATCAAGCCGTGATTGGATATGAAGATGGAAGGGTGGAAGTAATTAACTACCGGTAGCGTGCGGCCAATTCAGCAAACCTCTTTACGCCTGAGCTTATACATATTGGCCCCCCTGGCGTTCTACCTTAGCGTCTGTTAGCGCATCAACAAATAAACCTGTATCCAAT
>VBAU01000574.1:1802-3103 GCA_005883855.1 Bacteroidota bacterium | reverse complement strand
TTTCTATCATCACGTTCGGATCGGGGGCCAGGTACTTTCTCAATCTCATAACAAAAACGTCCATGCTACGACCAAGGAAGAAGTCATTTTTACCCCAGACATTGATTAATATTTCTTCTCGTTTCAAAATCACCCGAGGGTGGGCACATAAGAATTCTAAAAGGTCCTTTTCACGATTGGTGAGAATGATCTCTTTGTCGTCCAAAACCAATTTTAATTCCTGCGGGAAAAAAGAGAACCTGCCAATGTCGATTTTCGGTGAGATATTGCGAAATAACAATTTGTTTCTCCTTTGGAAAACCTGGATCCTGGATAAAAGTTCTTTCATGTTGAACGGCTTAACGATGTAATCATCACCACCTGCGGCAAAACCTTTCAATTTATCTTCCATTAATGATTTTGCAGTGAGAAAAAGGATGGGCGTTACGTCGCTCTTCTGTCTTATCTTCTTTGCCAGGCTGAATCCATCACGGTAGGGCAGGTTAACATCAAGGATACAGATGTCGGGAGATTTCTTTTGAAAAAAATCCCAGGCAGTCTCGCCGTCGGAGCAGTTGATTACTTCGTAACCCGCCTCTTCCAGGTTATCCTTAATGATAAATCCCAATTGCAGATCATCTTCGGCCAATAATATTTTTATCTTCTTTTCCATGAAAATTATTTGAGTCCTGGTAACTCGACTGTAAATGTACTTCCCTTGGCGGGGACGCTTTCTACATAGATCTTTCCTGTGTGCGCACTAACAATTTTTCTTACGATCGTTAATCCTATGCCGAATCCTTTAGCCACGTATTCTTCGTTGTTCCGGATCCTGTAGAATTTTCTGAATAATTTTTTTATGTGCCTCTTTTCTATTCCAATGCCATTGTCTGTAATAGACAGAATAAAATGCTCCGGGGTGTTGATCGTGGTTATGATGATAACCGGTTCCTTTGAATATTTGATCGCGTTTTCAATCAGGTTGGTGATCATGATGATCATGTAATCCCTGTCTGCTAACATGCATGATTTAGCTGCGTTCAAGTTTAACTGCAGCGTGGCATTTTTTTGTTGTATCAACGGCATAAGATGGGTGATGGATTCTCTTATCAGCTCGTGCATGTCAACAGTTGTTTTTGCCAGGTGAAGCCGGCCGGATTCGGTGTGTGCGAAGCGCAGTAGTTTTTCAATTTGTTTGCTCAAATGGTCTGACTGATATTTCACGATGCCCGCGTACGTGGCCAGCTTGTCCGGCTTCTCAACAATATGTTTGTTTTCCAGCGTCTCCGCCGCGAGAGCAAGGGTGGCTACGGGCGTTTTAA
>VBAU01000574.1:0-1746 GCA_005883855.1 Bacteroidota bacterium | reverse complement strand
AAACTACCTCCGCAAATGATCAGAACGATCAGTAAGGTCACGCTGCTTACGATCCAGAAATTCATCTCATAAAGAACGTATTGCCGCCGGTTTGGAAAATACAGTGCGAGATAATCATACTTTCGTTTCAACAGGGGTACCGATGGGTTTGACCGGTCACGGTTCCCAGCTGACAGAAGGGTAGTGTTGTACTTGAAAGTGTCAGCCTTTGCTTCAAACAAACCGATACTGCAATTTGTATAGATGTCAAAATCTTCAAGCTCGAACTGCAGGTTACTTTTTAAAGTATCGTAATTCACGGGCAATTTCAACCGTGCGAGATAAAGATGTTCTTCCGGCCTTTCAACAAGCTCGCTAAGGTTAGAAGAAGTGTACATGTCAAGGTCTTCATACAGGCCGCGTATAGTCTTAAGAACACTGATGTCGAATTCCTTCTGCTCGAACCGGTAAACTTTTTTCAGCCAGATCAACTGAATGATGATGATGATAGTGATGATCAAGGCACTGATTAGAACGCTCAGACGAGCTGTTGAGGACCGGATACTGAATTGCATATTAAAAGCTATAGCAAAGATGCATACTTTGCCGATAAAAGTTGTTAATACCCGTTAACCGGCGGTTAACAAAAAGAGACGGCTAAAGTAGCCGTCTCGCCTAATTGACCCTTGCTGTTGCCTATTTTCCCGAAGTTTTTTTCGGTGCTTCTTTCGGAACTTCTTTTTTAGGCTCGCTCTTATGATGTTTCTTCTTCTTTGAACTAGAAGTAGGAGCAGGTGTCGTAGACTTTGGCTTTGGCTTAGTCGTATCCGAGCTGCTTACATGGGTTGCGGATGTCTCTTTTTTGGAAGCAGTGGCAACTGCTTTCGTAGGAGCTTCTTTTTTACTCGTCTGCGCGCTTGCTGCTACTGACAAGAACAATACGGCGACCAGGGGCAAAATGTACTTTTTCATAATTGTTTTTTTTGTTTAAGAATTTCAACGCTAAATTGAAGCAAGCTTCATGCTAGGACAAAAAATCAATCCCGATTAACGAAGGATTAACCATCGTTAAAACATCACAAATAGAATGATGAATGGAGTGTTAATTAATCTGCGCCTCGAATGTTGTTTGTTGTTTGATTTGTTTAAAACCAAGATGTTGATAAAACTGGTGAGCCTCTATTCTTTTCACATTGCATCGTAGTCGAAGCGTGCGATTGCCTTTTTGTTTCGCCCATTGCCTGGCTCTTTCAACAAGCAACTTTCCAATCCCTTTTTTTCGAAAGTTCTCGTCAATCACCAGTCCATTGATCTCGCAAAAGGGTAGCGATTCAATCATAATGGCTTGCGCTAACCCTATCCATCCAACAACTTTATCATCATGTACGGCAACAAAAGCATCGTGATCCTTACTTCTCCGGACTGCATTGATGTTTTGTAAGATCTGTTCGGGAGTCAGAGGGTAACCAAGTTGTTGCGAGAGGGCGGTGATGGCAACGGCGTCCTCTGAAGAAATTTGCCTGACAGAGATTTCCATGGTCGATGTATTGACGATAAAATTAGCGAGCGTTCGCCAATGAGTGCGTAGTTGACTCGATAAATGGAGCGAGGTCTTGCGCTATTTAGAAAGTAACGGTAGGTAAAAAGATTCGGGTTGCTCGAGCCACAGGCGAGACCGTTCTTCTCAATCTACGCCACGTGGGCACTTTTTGCTTAGTTATTTTGGGTCGAGTTCCTTATCATGCCCAACGCAATAGCTCGCAGCTT